>DASQFY010000117.1:0-11927 GCA_035632895.1 Candidatus Dormiibacterota bacterium | reverse complement strand
GAGCGGGGGATCGGCTTCCTTCCCGCTCACGCGGCGACACGAGTGAGCGAATCGGCCGTCCACTTCGACGGGCACCCAGATCTGCCGTACGACCTGCTCCTGGTGGTGCCGCCGCATCGGGCGCCACCGGTCCTGGTGGAGGCTGGAATGGCTCCATCGGATGGGTGGGTGAAGGTCGACAAGGGGTCGTTGGAGACCGGGCGGGCGGGGGTGTGGGCGATCGGGGACTGCACCGCCATCGGGCTTTCAAACGGCATGGCGCTACCGAAGGCGGGGCTCTTCGCGGAGCGAGAGGGCGAGGTGGTGGCCGCGCGGGTGGCGGCCGGCCTGCGCGGCGAGACGCCCACGGCCACCTTCGACGGCGCAGGAGCTTGCTTCATCGAGATGGGCGGCGGCGAGGCGAGCATGATCCGCGGCAACTTCTTTGCCGATCCACCGGCAGTGGAGCTGACGCCGCCCTCACACGACCAGCGCGAGGCCAAGGAGCGCTTCGAGGAGGAGCGGCTGGCCCGCTGGTTCGGCGCCTAGCCGGGTGGCGGTGCGGGAGGCGCGAGCATTACGCCGCGGAACGTGCCACCATCGCTCTGAGCGCGGGGCCAATGGCGGACCGCGGACAGATGCTGGAGGCTTGCCATGGACCCGACAACAACCCTGCTGGAGCGGATCGACGCGCTCATCGCCGAGCGCCATCTGCTGACGCACCCGTTCTACACCAAGTGGCGCGAAGGGAAGCTCTCACGCGAGGCGCTCCAGGAATACGCGCGCCAGTACTACTCCTTCGAGTCGACCTTCCCACGGCTCCTGTCGTCACTGCATTCCCGGTCCGAGCGGCCCGACGTGCGGCAATCCCTGCTGGACAACCTGTGGGACGAGGAGCACGGCGAGGCCAACCACGCCGAGCTGTGGCTGCGCTTCGGCGAGGGGATCGGGGTCTCGCGCTCGGACGTGCGGTCGGCGGCACCGAATGCCGGGACCCGGGCGCTGCTGGACACGTACTGGTCGGCCGTGACCGATGCGCCCATCGCCGCCGGAATCGCGGCGCTGTACGCCTATGAGGGCCAGGTGCCCGAGGTCGCCACGGAGAAGATCAACGGCCTGCGCAACCTGTACGGGGTGGACGACCCGCGGACGCTGGGCTTCTTCACGGTGCACTCGACGCTGGACGTGGAGCATTCGGGCGCGGAGCGCTCGATGATCGAGTCGCTGGCCACTTCCGAGCCCGATGCCGAGGCCGCGCTGGCCGCAACCCGTGCCGCACTCGACGCCTGGTGGGGCTTCCTCTCGGCCATCGACTCCTAGACCCCGCGGCGGGGGCGGTTCCCCGGCGGCTGGCTTGGATCGCGACGTGGCCCTAGCGGCCAACATGAGGTGGTTTCAAGCCGCTGCGTAGCTGTCTGGATCATCACCTGGCCCAGCCGGGCGAGATGCAGGCCGAACTACGCCATTGGGATCACTGGTTGATCGCGACGGCGGTCGCTGGGCAGTCGTGGCGTCCCTAGCCCGGACTCCGTAGTTCTACGGATGCGCGCGTCGGCGAGACGGTGCAGCATGGCGCGCAGCTGCGCCGAGAGGGGAGCGGCCTCACATGGCTGGAAGGTGATCATGTCGCGCCGCCGTGTCCTGCTCGCGATCCTGCTCCCGTTCGCGCTCCTCATGGGCCTGTTCGTGGCCCCGGCGCCCGTCCTCGGCGCGGAAAGCGGCCTGTGGGCCGATCTCACCGGCGAGGAGGAGGTACCTCCCGGCGATCCGGGCGCGACCGGGTTCGCGCAGTTCGTCATCGACCCGGCCCTCGGGACCGTCTGCTACGAGATGTTCTGGGACGCGATCGACACACCGACTGCCGCTCATATTCATGCCGGTGCGGCGGGCGTGGCAGGACCGATCGTGGTGCCATTCACCGCACCGTTCGACTCGGGCTGCGTCGACTCGATTGCCGAACCGACCCTGCAGGCGATCGTGGATTCGCCGGCCGACTACTACATCAACATCCATAACGCAGCGTATCCGGCGGGCGCGATCCGCGGCCAGCTCTACGACGAGCCGACGCACCTCTACTTCGAGCTGGATGGTTCAACCGAGGTGCCGGGACCCGGCGACACGGACGGTGACGGTCGCGGCAACGTGGACGTCTTCCTGGACCTGGGCCAGATCTGCTACTTCATTGAAACGCAGCGGATCCCAGACGCCACGGCCGCCCACATCCACACCGGCGCCGCCGGCGTGGCCGGCCCCATCCTGATCCCGCTCGACGCACCGGTCGACGGCTTCAGCAGCAATTGCATCGAAGGGCTCGATCCCACGGTCCTGCAGTCGATCGTCGACGATCCGGCCGGCTTCTACGTCAACGTCCATACCGCTGACTTCCCCGCCGGCGCGCTCCGTGGGCAGCTCCTCACCGAGGACCCGCCGTTCCCAACCACCCTGTTTGCGAGCCTCTCCGGCGACGAGGAGGTGCCCGGCCCCGGTGACCCGGATGGTGCCGGATTCGTCCAGATCGACATCGACATCGAGGACGGATACGTCTGCGCGTACTGGACCGTGACCGGGATCGAGACCGCCACGGCGGCACACATCCACACTGGCGCCGCAGGCGTAGCGGGACCCATCCTGGTCACGCTGTCGACGCCGGCAAGCCCGCCTGGAGAGGAGTGCACCTTCGGGCTCGACTCGACGACACTCCAGGGTATCGCGGACGACCCGGCCGCCTTCTACGCCAACGTGCACACCGCCAGTTACCCGGCTGGCGCGGTCCGTGGCCAGCTCTCATACGACGCGCCACCGCTGCCGCCATGCGGGCCACCGGACATCTGCGACGGGCCGATGCCGCCTGGCGACTATGTGTACGACGGCTTCGTGCGGTCGCTCTCGTTCACCACCACCGAGGACTGGCAGGGACAGATCCTGCCCGATGGATTCGCTCTGAGCGTCCCGGACGGCAGTGGTGCCATCTACGTCTTCTCCTTCTCCGGAAATGTCGGCGGAGGCCCGTGCGGAGAAGAGTTGCTGGCGATCGAGAACAACGCTGAAAGCCTGGCGACCTGGATCGCGGGGAACGCCCAGGCAGGCGCGGGCCCCGTGACCGAGGTCACCATCGGCGGCGTGGACGGCTTCCAGGTCGACGTGGTCGGCGAGCTCACCCCCGAGTGCGAGGCTGGTATCGGACGCGTCATCCTCATCCACAGCGGCGAATTCGACAGCTTCTGGCTCGTGAACGGGGAGCGGGTACGGTTCTTCCTGCTCGACCTCGAGGGTCAGACCATCATCATCGCCGTCGATGACTTCACCCTGGCGGCGACCAATACCCTGTTGGCGCGAGCACAGGGCGTGCTCGACAGCATGGTCTTCGGCGGGCAGCTCCCGGACACCCGGCTCCCAACACCGCCATCGACCTTGCCGATCGGGGCCCTGCTGGTCGCCGCGTGGTTGATCGGGCTCACGGTCGGAACGCTGCAGACACGCCGGCGCCGGGCCTGAGCCAATGGTGAGTGGCGGTGCGGGATGCGCCGCCACTCATCCGTCCTCCGGCGGGACTCAGCCCGCAACCTTGCGCGCGAATGCGGCGATCCGGTCGAGGGCGTCTTCCAGCATGGGCTCGATGCCGTGGCGGAGCCCCGGATAGACGACCAGCTCGGCGTCCGGCAGGCGCTCCACCGCCTCGCGCAGGAGTTCGATCCGAGCGAACTGGTCGCGATCACCCGATAGCAGCAGGACCGGACAGGCGATCCGCGGCCAATGCGCGGTCCGCTCGTCCCAGCGGTCCGGCGCGCCGGGCGCATGGAGCGGGTACGACAGGAGCACCAGGGCGGCGTAATCGTGTTCGGCGGCGAGCAGCGATGCCACGCGGCCCCCGAACGAGTGGCCGCCAATGATCGTCGTGGGGTTCGGCGGAGCCTCGGCGAGATAGACCGGCATCGCCCGTTCGGCCGTTCCGCGCGGAAGCTGCACCGCCCGCGCCGCCACCTCGCGCGTGCCGAGGCCGCGGACGTGGGGCATCATGCTCGCAGCACTGCCGGACGCGCCGTGCGCCAGGTAGACAACCATGCTGCTCATCCGCGAAAGCGTACTTGGTGTACGTCCTTTGAGATGACCGATCGAACGCCTTCCGCGCCCGTTGCCGCAGCCGCCGGCCTGGTGGCCGGTGGCCTGGGGTTGGGACTGAGCGAGCTGCTGGCGGGGCTGGTGGCCGGAGCGCCCTCCCTCGTCCTGTCGATCGGGTCGCTGGTGATCGCGCTTCAGCCGCCGGGCGCCAAGCAGCTGATGGTCGATCTGTTCGGCGAGGCCGACAAGCTCGTCCTGAACCTCGTAATTCTGATCGTGGCGCTGGCCGGGGGCGCCGCGCTCGGTCTGGTGGCGCGCCGCTCAATGGGCCTCGCGTCGGCCGGTTTCGGGGCGGTTGGTGTGCTGGCGTTCGTGGCTGCCCTGCGCGATCCCCTGGTGGAACCACTGCTGGCGGGGGTCACGGCCAGCCTCGCCGCGGGCATCGGCGTCCTGGCCCTGCCGCGCCTGCTCCTGCTGGCCACGCGGCGGGACGCGGAGGCTGCGCAAATGCTCGACTTCGACCGCCGCCGCTTCCTGGGCGCGACGATCGGCCTGGCCGGGGTGGCCGCGGCCTCCGGCGTTCTCGGGCGCGTCCTCCTCGAGCGGCGGGCCGCCGCGATCGGCTCGGTTCCGCAGGTTCCCGCGCCCGGCGCCAGCGCACCGCCCCTGCCCACGGGCGCGGAGCTGGACGTGGCCGGCATCAGCCCGCTGGTGACGCCGAACCAGACGTTCTACCGGATCGACACTGCGCTGCTCGTCCCGCGCCTGGACGCGACCACGTGGTCGCTGAACGTGGGCGGCATGGTCGACCGACCCTACCTGCTCAACTACGAGCAGCTGCTGGCGATGCCGCTGGTCGAGCAGTACGTGACCATCGCATGCGTCAGCAACGAGGTCGGAGGCCCACTGGTCGGCAATGCGCTATGGCGCGGCGCGAGGCTGCGCGACGTGCTCGACCGGGCCGGAGTGCAAGCCGGGGCGACGCAGATTGTCGGTCGCTCTTTCGACGGCTGGACTGCCGGCTTCCCGACCGCCTGGCTGGACAACCCCGAACGCGAGGCGTTGGTTGCGGTGGCCATGAACGGCGAGCCGTTGCCGCCGGCACACGGCTTCCCCGCACGGCTCATCGTCCCCGGGTTGTTCGGCTACGTATCGGCCACGAAGTGGTTGACGAACATCGAGCTCACGACGCTTGAGGCGTTCGACGCGTACTGGGTGCCGCTGGGCTGGGCCAAAGAAGCGCCGATCCTGACCCAGTCGCGGATCGACGTGCCGCGCAGCGGCTCGTCCATGGAGGCCGGCAGCGTCGCGGTGGCGGGCGTGGCATGGGCCCCGGACCGCGGCATCGGTCGGGTCGAGGTGCGAGTCGACGACGGCGAGTGGGTCGAGGCGGACGTCTCGACGCCGATCTCTGACGCCACATGGGTGCAGTGGGTGTACCGCTGGGACGCGACGCGCGGCGGCCACATCCTCACCGTGCGGGCCACGGACGGAACCGGCGTGGTGCAGACCGATCGGGTCACGGAGCCGGCGCCGGACGGTGCCCGCGGCCACCACAGCGTCCAGGTGAGCGTGGCGTAGGCATAGAATCGAGGACGTGCCGGCTCCCCGAGCCCCCCTGGTCATCGTCAACCCGATCGCCGGAAACGGCCGCGCCCACAAGCTGGCCCCAAGGATTGAAGCCTGGCTGGCCCAACGGGGCCTCAACGCCCGCCTAGTGGAGACGCGCGAACGAGGCCACGCCGAACGCCTCGCCGCGGCCGCTGGCGGCCTCGGCCACGACCGGGTGGTCGTGGTCGGCGGCGACGGCACAATCCAGGAGGTGGTCAACGGCGTCCTTGCCGATGGGCAGCTGCCTCCGGATCGACGCCTCAGCATCGGGCTCGTGCCGGCCGGCAGCGGCAACGACCTGGTTCGCGACCTGGCGCTTCCGATCGACCCGATCGGCGCACTCCCGGCGGCGTTCGGGGATGAGGAGCGACCCATCGACGTGGCGGTCGCCGAGGATGCTCAGGGGCGGATCCGGCATTTCGTGGCGGCCGGCGGCGTCGGGTTCGACGCGCAGGTGGCCCACGTCATGTTTCGCCATCGCATGCCGTGGCAGAAGGGGCGGGTTGGGTACTTCCTGTCCACCTTCATCGAGCTGATGCGCTTCCGCAACCGGCGACTCCAGCTGTTGCTGCGCAACGACGACGGTGATGTGCTCACCGACCGCATTTCGCTGCTGGTCGCCGTCGCCAACGGGCCGTACCTCGCGGGCGGGATGCAGATCTGCCCCGATGCCGACCTGGCCGACGGCCTGCTCGACCTCTGTGTCGCGGGTGACCTCTCCCGGCTGGAGGCGCTGCGCCTGCTCCCCGGCATGTACAAGGGGGCCCATGTTGGTCACCCGAAGGTCGAATTCCTGCGGGTCCGATCGGTCCAATTCGAGGGTGATCTGGACGCCAGGGTGCATCTCGACGGTGAGCCCTTCGGCACCATTCCGCTGACAGTCAGCGTGCTGCCATTGGCACTGCGCGTGGCGATCGGCCAGTCGGGTACGGTTCCGGTGTGACCGATGCGAAGGAGGGAGACCGGCTGATCGACCCGCGCGGCAGGACCATTGGCCGCGTCGACGCGGTCTATGCCGATTATCTGCTGGTGCGCACGCGCGGGCTCATGCCCGTCGACCTGTACGTGCCCCGCACGGCCGTGCAGCGAATCGACGGAGGTGGCCTGGGCGTGGAGATGGACGCGTCCAAGGCGTACGACGCCTGGCACCGGCCCCTGAAGCGGGCGCCGCATGACTGACCGATTCAGCCCAGCTGATCTCGCGCTGTTGCGTGACGTGCGCGAGGTTCGGATCGTGACCGGCTCCGCGCAGCATCGAACGGTCATCTGGGTGGTGGTCGACGATCAGGATCGCGTCCTGGTCCGCTCGGTGCGCGGGCCGCGCGGTCGCTGGTATCGAGAGGCCCTGGCCGAGCCGCACGTCGCGTTGGAGGTTGGCGCGCGCGCGATGCCGGTCCTGGCTCAGCTGGCGAACGACCCTGAACGGATCGAGGCCACGAGCCAGGCGTTGCGCACCAAGTACGGCCGCAGCCGCGGCTCGCTCGCCGCGATGCTCGTTGACGTGACCCTGCCCACCACTTTGGAACTGCTGCCGCGCTGAGCTCAGGTGGCGGGTTCGATCAGGCGGAGCGGCGGCGTCCGGCGGCGAGACGCTTTTCGGCCTCATCGATCGTGAGCCCGCGCTCCCAGGTCGCGTCGAAGGAGGTCTTGAGCACCTTGGCCAGGGATGGGTGCTCGACCACCATGATCGTCAGGTCGCGCCCGTGGCCGACCGGGTCCTGCATCCCGAACATCACGATCGACTCGTCGATGATCACCAGCTTGAGGGGGAGCTGCTCCACGAAGCGCGCCTCCTCGCCGGCCTCGATGAAGCGGCGGATGCCGGCGATCGCGGCCGCGTCGTCGAACACGCTCATCTCGTAGACGCCACGCGCGGTATGCGTGCGCGTGACCTCCAGCCCCACCAGGTTCTCCTGCGGTGGGGTGGCGTACGGCGGCTTGGTGAAGACCAGGATCTCCCGCTTGACCGATGCCTGGAGCTCCGCGAAGCGCTCGTTGATCGCGCCGGCATCGCGCAGCACCTCGATGTACTCGAGGGGATCGGTCTTGTCGATGCCGGACCGATACGCCGGCCCGAGCTCGGCGATGATCCCTTCCGCGGATCGCTCGAGGTCGGCGAGCTCGTGGCGGTGGGCCAGCACGAGGCGCTCGATGGCGAGGTCCGGGGCGACGGCGCTGTACTTGACCACCGATCCGGGCCGGGTGGAGGCGAGGCCCTTCTCGACAAGACTGCCGAGCACGTCGTAGATACGCTGGCGCGGCAGATTTGCCTGGCGGGACACCTGCGCGGCGGTGAACGAGTCGCGTCCCAGCAACGCCACGTAGGCCTTGGCCTCATAGGTGGTGAGGCCCAGGCGCGTCAGCTCTGAGACGGTGCGTGTTGCCGATTGCACGCTCCGAGCCTAGGGCACCACCGAACGTGGTGTCAAGCACGCCCGCACGCGTCACTGCCGCCGGTGGCAGTCGCGGTGGCATCGGTCATGCGGTACCCTTCTGCTCGTGAACGAGACCGCGCAGGCCGATGCCTTCTACGCGCATGTGGGGAGCGGGGGCAAGGTCGAGGCCGACGACTGGATGCCGGACGACTACCGGGCGGCGGTGCTGAAGTTCGTGGAGATGCACGCCAACAGCGAGCTGATGGGCGTGCTGCCCGAGCGCGAGTGGATCCTGCGCGCACCCAACCTGCGCCGGAAGCTGGCGCTCACCAGCAAGGTGCAGGACGAGGTGGGCCACGCACAGCTGCTCTACCGCGTGGCGGAGGACCTCGGCAAGCCGCGCGACCAGATGCTTGCCGACCTGTTGGACGGCAAGACGAAGTTCCACAACGTCTTCCACTATCCGACCGCTTCGTGGGCCGATGTCGGGATCATCGCCTGGCTTGTCGACGCGGCGGCGATCGTCAGCCAGCAGGCACTGCCCGACTCCTCGTACGCGCCGTACGCCCGGACGATGAAGAAGATCTGCTGGGAGGAATCGGTCCACATCATGCATGGGCGCGACGTGGTCCTGACCATGATGAACGGGACCGATGCGCAGCGAGCGCTCGTCCAGGAGGCCCTGGACCGATGGTGGGGCCCGCTCATGCAGATGCATGGCCCGCCGACCGACCCGGCCAAGGACAAGGACCTGCACTGGCGGATCAAGGCCAAGAACAACGAGCAGCTGCGGCAGGAGTTCCTGAGCATCTACGTGCCGCGCCTCTGGGAGCTTGGCCTGACCGTGCCCGACGCGGCGCTGCGCCACGACGAGGCGGAGGGGCGCTGGCACTACACCGAGCCGGACTGGGACGAGCTGCGCTCGGTGGTGACCGGCCACGGGCCCAAGTCGCAGGAGCGCCTCGAGTTTCGGCGCCTGGCTCGCGACACCAATCAGTGGGTGCGCGACGCGATCATCGGACCGGCCGTCGCCGCGGCCTGATCCATCGTGGATGAGGGATCCGCTCCGCACGATCAGGTTTGGGAGGTCTTCCGCCAGGAGGCGGAGGGCGACCCCATGATTCACGGCGGCAACGTCAACGCCCCGGACGAGGAGCTGGCGGTGCACTACGCCCGCGAGTTCTACGGGCGCCGGCAGGAGAGCCACCGGCTGTGGGTCGTGCCGCGCGACGCAATCGTGGAGCTGGACGACCCGGACCTCCTCAACCCGCCCTTCGACCGATCCTTCAAGCGGCCGGGTGGCTACCTGATCAAGCACAAGCTCGAGGCGGCCAGGGCCCGGGCCGGCACCGACGCGGAGAGCGCCGACGCGAGCGAAGGGACGGGCAAGTGACGGAGGCAATGGACACGACCCGCGAGGCGCTGGCCGAACTGCTGCTGGCCATGGCGGACGACGAGTTCGTGCTCGGCTTCTGGGACTCCGAATGGACCGGCATCGCGCCGATGCTCGAGGAGGACGTGGCCATGTCGTCCGTCAGCCAGGACGAGATCGGGCACGCCAAGGCCTGGTACGAGCTCCTGGCCGGCTTGACCGATGACGACGCCGACGAGATCGCCTTCGGACGCGAACCGGCGGGCTACCGCCACGCGGCGTTGATGAACCACGCGCGCACGGACTGGGCTTTCACCGTCGCCCGCCGCTTCCTGTACGAGCACGCGGACGCCACCCGACTGGAGTCCCTCGCCCGCTCCAGCTACACGCCGATCGCCGAGCTGGCCGCCAAGATGCGCCGCGAGGAGACCTACCACCTGCTGCACTTCGACCTGTGGCTGCGGCGCCTGGCCGACGCCGGGGGCGAGGCGCGCGATCGGCTGGCCGCCGCGCTCGAGCGCATCTGGCCCGACGCGCAGGCCGTCTTCGCGCCCCTCGACGGCGAAGCACGCCTGGTGAGCGCCGGAATCCTGCCCGACGACCTCGAGACGCTGCGTCACCGCTGGCTGGATCGGGTGGTGCCGATACTCGAAGGGCTCAGGCTGCCGGTGCCGCCCGAGGCCGAACGCGCCGCACCTCCGGCGGGGGACGGGCGCACTCGGCGGAATGACGACTTCGCGTGGCTGCACGGCGAGTTCACGATGGTTGCTCGCTCCGACGAGGGCGCGACGTGGTAGCCAGGGCGCCGGCTCACGATGCGCGCGAGGCGGCGGTCTGGTCGGCGCTCGCCGAGATCGCGGACCCGGAGATCCCAACCATCAGCGTGGTGGAGCTTGGGGTCATCGGTCAGGTGGCCTTCACGCCACGCCCGGCGGGCGGGGAGCGGCTCTCGGTGCAGCTGCTGCCGACCTTCATCGGCTGCCCGGCGATCGACATCATGCAAGCGCAGATCGGGGAGCGGCTGCGCGCCCTGGAGCTCGTCGACGAGGTGGCGGTCGAGGTCAGCTTCGCCGTGCCGTGGACGTCGGACCGGATCAGCCCAGCGGGACGCGAGAAGCTGCGGACGAGCGGATTCGCGCCACCGGTCCACATCGGTCCATCCTTTGACGCGGACCAGCTGCTGACCATGCTGCCGGTCGCGGAGTGCCCGTACTGCGGCTCGCGCAACACGACCCTCGAGAATCCCTTCGGGCCGACCCTGTGCCGCGCGATCTACCACTGCGCCGATTGCCGCCAGCCGTTCGAGCAGTTCAAGACCGTCTAGGGCAGCCGCCTCACTGATTCCGTAGGCGGGGATCAATCAGCGCGTAGGCCACGTCGACCGCCAGGTTGGCGAGCACGATTGCCAGCGTCGCGAACAGGACCGTGCCCATCACCATGGGTACGTCGGCGGACACGATCGACTCAACGGCCAGGCGCCCGATCCCCGGCCAACCGAAGACCTGCTCGACGACCACGACGCCCCCCAGAAAGAAGCCAGCGTCGAGGCCGAACTGGGTCAGCAGCGGCAGGCAGGCGTTCGGGAAGAGATGCCGCCACGTGACTCGCCTCTCGCTGAGACCCTTGGAACGGGCCGTTCTGACGTAGTCGCGCGACAGCTCGTCGAGCAGCGTCGCACGGGTGAGCCGAACGTAGTAGGCCGCGCCCGAGAAGCCGAGCGTCAGGGCGGGCAGGAACAGGTAGCGGAGATCGAATGGCTCGTAGCCACCGATCGGCAGGAGGTCGATCCCGAGGTTGACCCGCGGCTGAAAGGCCAGCAGGTTGAGCAGCAGGTAGCCGACCAGGAAGGAAGGGGCCGCGATCAGGACGGATGCCAGCGTGGTGGCCGCCCGATCAATGAGCGCACCCGCATGTCGCGCCGCAAGCACGCCGAGCGGGATCCCGATCAGCAGTTCGAGGACGAGCCCACCGACAGCGAGCTGGAGTGTCGCCGGCAGCCGCTCCAGAAGGAGCGGCAGCACCTCCCGGTTGCGCTGGAACGAGTGGCCGAAGTCGCCCTGGGCCAGGTTGCCGAGGTAGCGCAACAGCTGGGCAGGGAGCGGATCGTCCAGCCCGAGCGCCTCGCTGATGGCCCGTACCGACGCGGCATTGGCGCGCGGGCCCGCGATCGCCCGCGCCGGATCGGTGGGCAGCGCGTAGACGAGCAGGAAGGTGATGACGCCCACGGCGAGCAGCACGACGAGTGCCCACGCCATGCGTCGGACAAGGAAGCCGGTCACTGCATGGTCGTTCCAGGCGCTGGGATGCTGGGGAGCCGCGCCATGCAGCTCCCCAGCAGTGGGCCTGTCAGTCCGTCACGGCCAGCCGGGTGAGATCGAAGGTCCACACCGGGTGGAGGACAAAGGTCGTGACCCGCGGGTTGACGAGAGTCACAACCTCGGGGTGGAAGAGCGGCACCCACGGAACGTCGTCCATGATGCTGTTGAAGACTTCCCGATACGCTTCGGTCCGCGCGTCCAGATCCTGCTCGC
>DASQFY010000116.1:0-2780 GCA_035632895.1 Candidatus Dormiibacterota bacterium | reverse complement strand
TCCGTCCCAGCGTTCGTGATGGTGGCGGATCCCGGCTCGCACCAACTCGACGTCAGGGACATCGCGCACGATGGCGTCGCCCAGTGCCACGTGCTGCTTGAAGATGTCGAACTCCTGTGCGGTGAGCCGGCCCGGCTTGCGCAAGAGGGTGTCGGGGATGCCAATCTTGCCCACGTCGTGCAGCAGCCCTGCCAGGTGGATTGTCTGCAGCAGGTCCGGGTCGACGCCGATTCGCCTGGCGAGGAAGACCGCGTATCGCGCGACGTCCTCCGAGTGCCGCTTGGTGTATCGGTCCTTGGTGTCGACCGCGATGACCAGCCCCTGCAGCACGTCGAAGCTGGCCGACGTTTCCCGTCCATCTTCACCGACCCGGGCGATGCGCACGCTGTCGCCGCCGCTGGCCTTCGCCTCCACGAGTGCCACCGCCGCCGCGGTGAGCAGCTCGGTGACCGAGTCGGCATGCTCGGGATAGAGACAGATCCCGGCGCTGATCGAGACCGGCAGCTGCTCCGACTCGCCGAACTGCATGCTCACCTCGGCCAGTCCACGGCGAATGCGCTCAACCGCGGCCTCCACCTGCTCCAGGCCGGCATCGGTCATCACCAGCAGGAACTCGTCCGGCCCGTAGCGGGCGACGTGTCTGCCGTCACCGTCCTCCCGCTCGACGAGCTCCGACACCCGGAGCAGGACCTGGTCGCCCGCATCCTGGCCGTGCATCTCGTTGAGCGGCCGGAAGTTGTCGATATCGATGAGCGCCAGGCCGAGCCGGCCATCCGTACGGCGCACGATTTCGAGCCATTCCGCCAGGAGGCCAACCACCGCGCCGTAGTTGAGCAGGCCGGTCAACGTATCGCGGCGCTCCGCCTCAACCAGCTGGGCCTGCTGGCGGGAGATCCGCTTCTGGGCCGCCCGGAAGACCCCGAACAGAACTGCCCCGAGCATGAGCGATGCCGCCACCGTTACGAGCACGACATCACGGCGCGACGCATCCACCCGGGCGAGGAGAGGCCCAGCGTCGCGCCACAGCGCGAAGACCGCCAGTGTCTCTCGCTGTTCGGAGAGCAGCGGCAGGTACTCCCGTACGAGGTCCTCGGCGTCGAGCGCGGTCGGGCCAAGGTCGGTCGCCGCTGAGGTCTCGATGAGCGCGATCGAGGGCGTCCCACCCAGCGCCTCCCGCATGCCGTCCGAGATCGGCGGCCGCGCGCCGCGCTGGTCGGGTGTGGAGCTGGCGAGGATCGTGCCATCACCCGCGCGAATCTCGACGCGCAGGATGTCGTCCTCTGCCGTCAGAGCACCGAGCCTGGCCTCGAGGTCCTCGGCGCTCGACGCGCTCAGCCCGTCGGCGTCCAGGTCCGCGCGGCGCACATTGCTGTTGACAAAGAGGGCGACCAGGGCGCGGTCGCGCGACACGACCGCTCCCAGGGTTGCACTCGACAGGTGCATGGACGTCACCGTCACCAGGGCAGTGGCGGTGACCCCGATGAGCAAGAGGAATACGCCGAAGACGAGCGCCAGCAGCATTGGCCGCCGGCGCGCGCCGGCCGCGCTCGCGGTGTAGGGCTGCAACATCTACCCGGACGATAGGAATGAGCAGGCCCAAGGTCGATAGGACGATTGTCTCGCCGTGGTTATGGTCAGCCTGCCGGCCGTCGCTCCCGGTATGCAGCCATGAGCCGCTCGGCATCGCCCGCCGGCAGGTAGCGGACCGCCTCGCGCATCGTTACTCCACTGGCGCGGTGCGTGCGCGGCGCGAGCCAGGCACCGACCTCGTCCGGTCGCCGCTTGCCGACCTCCCGCAGGACCCAGCCGATCGCCTTGCGGATGAAGAACTCCTTCTCTTCCAGCATCGCGTCGGCTCGGCGCAGGAAAGGCCCAAGGTTGGCTCCGGCACGCAGCGGGCGGAGCTCAGCCAGTAAGGATGTGCGGCGCACCCAGAAGTCGCCGTCGCCGGCCCATCGGTCCAGGACAGGCCGCACCTCGCTCGCACGTCGAGCGTTGATGCCGCCAACCACGTCCGTCGCCAGCCCATCGACCAGGGCCCACGTCTTCGACCCGCGCACCAGGCGCTCGATGAGCGGCAGGTCCGTCGGGCCCAGAAGCTCCGCATGGTGTGCCAGGAGCACGACCGCAGCCTGCCGGCGCTCGTGGAGCGGCCGTTCCCACAGCGCCTGGACCAGGCTAACGAGCTTGTCCCGGCCGATGTCCGGGTGTCCTCGCCCGAACGCCTTGGCGACCGCCCGAATCTGCCAGACCGTTGCGCCCGCGAACTCGAGCTCGCTCTTCAGGTAGCGCTTCTCGTGGATGGCCCGATCCGGCGTGCCGACTGCGCGCAGATCAGCCTCGATCGCGTCCGCCGCCGACACCGGATCGAAGGTCACCCGGCGAGTCTAGCGTCGCGTTCCGGCCTCTAGTGGCGACGAGGCTGGCGACGGTCACGATCGTCCCCGCGCATGCGGCGAACGGCGGGAATCCAGGCCAGGACGCCGGCGGTCTGAAGGGCGACCCAGACGATGAGCAGCAGCCCGGGAACGCCGATCGCCACGGCCGGGACGGACCAGACGTGCATATCAGCGAGCAGGTTGCCGAGCCTAAGGTCCACCCCCAGGCCGTCGAAACCACGACCCGTCTCGGGTGCAAGGCGGACGGCACCGACAGGATCGGCATCGGAACCTGGCGGCTGGGACGGTAGGGCGCCGGGAAGAGGCGGACCCCCGGCTCCGGGCGTGAGCATCGGCTCGGGCGTGGCCGACTCGCCGGGCCTCGAGGCTGTGGGAGCCGGC
>DASQFY010000115.1:0-3456 GCA_035632895.1 Candidatus Dormiibacterota bacterium | reverse complement strand
GAGCCGCCGCTCGTTTGCTAGGATGCGCCCGTGACCAAGGACCGTAGCCGCCGCGCGATCATCGCCTCCGTGGTCACGATCCTGTGGCTGGGCTACATGGTCGTCGGATTGCTGGTGATCGACTACCTGGCACCCACGGTGCGAGGCGCAGGCCCAGAGGGGCTGGCCGCATTCGTCGGCCTCATCGGAGGAGTGGTCGCCGCGGGCTTCATCATGTGGGCCGCCTCCGACTGAAGGCGGTTCGGGCCAAGCCGAGCTACTCCACGTCGCCGGAGTACTGCGCCGCGGTCGGCGGGCGCTGCCGGTCGATGCCGGGACGCAGTAGCCGCTCATAGAGGCCAGGTCGCCGGTCGGCGATCGTGTCCCACTCGTGCTCGCCGGGCCGCCGTCGAACGTGAGTCGCCCGCGCGGCCTCCGGGTCGATCTCCCCGAGCAGGAGCTCCTCTTCCGTGTCGCTCGCGATGGCGAGCTGCCTGCCGTCGTAGTCGACCAGCAGCGAGCGCCCGATGAAGGTCGTCCCACGCTCGGTCCCGACCCGATCACAGGCCAGCAGGTAGCAGTGGTTCTCCGCGGCGCGAGCCGGGGCGAAGATCCCCGGGTGGAAGTCGACGCCAACCGGCCAGTTGGTTGGCAGCACGATCAGGTCTGCCCCCTCCAGGGCACAGATGCGAGCCGCCTCCGGGAAGCGAAGGTCGTAGCAGATCAGGACGCCGAAGCGCAGCCCATCGACCTCGACCACGGGCGGGGCATCCGGCCCGGGCGTCGCGAAGCGGTCGACCCCCAGGAAGGGGAGGTGCATCTTCCGATAGCGGTAGCGGCGCCCATCGGGCAGCGCCACCAGCGCGACGTTGTAGACCTCGTCGCCCGACGACTCGAGCGTTCCGCACACGATGGTGACCCGATGCGTCTCCGCGAGGGAGGCAATCCGGTCCTCGGCCATGGCGGTGGCGCGGCGTGCGACCGGCAGCGCCTCGTCCAGGGAGGCGAAGGCGTAGCCGGTGACCGCGGCCTCAGGCAGGACCACCAGGCCGGCCCCGGCAGCAACCGCGTCGACCGCGGCGAGACCGATGCGCTCCAGGTTGTCCTCGACCTCGCCGATCTTCGGATCGATCTGGCACGCGGCGACGCGCAGCGTCGTCATCGGTCCTCCTTCCGGTAGCCTACCCCGATGGCCGCGCACCCCCGCGGCGCCCATGGACGAGCCACGGCTCGGCCCGGGCGCCTTCATCTTACTCGTGCCGATCTGGGCCTCTCGCGCCTCCGGTATCATGCCACTGGGTGCTGCCCAGCCCGCGTGGAGGAAGCGTGAGCGATCGACCTCCGTACGATGGGTACGATGGGCCCAGGTGGCCCCAGCGTGACCTCGAGGCGCGCGATGTCCAACGGCCATCGGACCCGTGGGAGCCAGCCGAGCCGACTGAACCGGAGCCAACCGAGCCGGAGCCGACTGAACCGTCGGTCGAGGGCGGCGAGGGAAGCACCACCTTCGTCGGCGGCGATGGCCCGTGGAACCCGCGGGTGCTTGGCGAGCGGCGCCGACCCACCACCGCCGAGCAGGCCGTGCCGTGGCTGATCGGCATGGTCCTGGCGCTGGGCGGCATCGTGATCGTGCTGCTGGCGCTCATCTTCACCTCCGAAGACGGACTGGTGGGTGTCAACTCCTCGCCAAGCCAGACCGGGCTGGCCAGCGCGACGCCCGAGCCGACTCCGGCGTCAACCCCGACCCCGGTGCCGGCACCGACCCCGACACCGACCCCGGGCCCGACTCCCACCCCGGCACCGTCCTATGGTCCGCTCGACATGGTCTACCTGAACCGATCCTCGGCGCTGGCACCGGTCTCCATCCTGCGCCGCGACTTCAGCACCGCCACGGCGCCGAGTGTGGTCGCCGTTGCGCAGAGCGGTATCCAGAAGTACACGTGGTCGCCCGACGGCCGCGTCGGCGCGGCCATCATCGGTGGCCGCGCGGTCGCCCTCACGCCCGGGCAGGACGGTGTGGCGCTGGCCGACAATATCTTCGCCATCACTTTCGGCTGGGATGCCGATACGCTGTATGGCGTGCGCGTCGTGCGCGATGGCGCGAACGATCGCGCCGAGATCCTGCAACTGGCCTTCGCCGGCGGTGAGCCGGTTGTCGTGGCCAGCAAGATCTACCCCCATCCGGTCATCGGACCGGAGGCGCCGCTGCGGGAGGCCCAGTTCATCGACAACGGCGGCACGGTGCGGATCTTCGCCACCGCCGATGGCAACCTGGTGGTCTGGATCCTGGGCGCGCCGGCGACCTACCGGGTCGACGTCGGGGATGGCACCGTGACGGACGTTGCAGCCCAGCCGGTCCTCTGGTCGCCGGACGGTCGCTGGCGGACCGCGCACGATGAGAACGGCGGGTCAACCGTGATTCAGCTGTTCGACCGCAGCGCCGTTCTCCAGGCGTCGGTCACGGTCAGTGGACTGGTGAGCCACATCCGCTGGGCGAGAGGCAGCAACGAGATCGTCTTCACCATCGGGCGCACCGGTGCCGGTGGCGGCGTGCTGCAGGACCTTTACGTCTGGGATCTGGTGGACGGCAAGGCCGCGTCGGCCCTGACCAGCGATGGGCTCTCGTTCGGCGCCGAATGGCTCGGGGCGGCCCCCCATTGGGTGCCATGAACCTGATCGTCAACCCCATCGCGGTCGAGCTCGATGACACCGCCCAGGTGATGCGCGTCCGCTGGGATGACGGCCACCTGGGCGAGTGGGGCTGGCTGACCCTGCGCCGCGCCTGCCCCTGCGCCCTGTGCGCCGGCGAGGGGAACATGCCCGGCGTGGTCACGCTGGAGTCGATCTTCACTCCGCAGCAGACCACCATGGAACGGGTGAAATGGATCGGCCGATACGCCCTGGCCCCGATCTGGGCCGATGGCCACGACACCGGCCTGTTCACCTACACGCGGCTGCGCGAGCTGTGCCAGTGCGACGAGCACCGGACGTGACGAGCCCTCGCATCGGTCCGGGCTACACGCTCGCGCTGGGCGGCGGTGGTGGACGTGGCTGGGCACATATCGGCGTGGCGCGGGCGCTCGAGGAAGCGGGCCTCCGGCCGGGGAGGATCGTGGGCACGAGCATGGGCGCGATCATCGGCGCGGGACTGGCCGCCGGCTGGACGCCGGCATCCATGCAGCGGCTCGCCAGTCGGACCGCCGTCTACCGCCTGGTCGGGCGCGGCGCGCGGTTCGCCCTGTTCGACCCCCGGCCGCTGCTCGAGCAACTCGCCAACGCGCTCGGCGACCCGCAAATCGAGGATCTGCCCACGCCGCTGGCGATCAGCGCCTACGACCTCGTCGCGGGTCGTCCGACCGCCATCACCTCCGGGCGGCTGGTCGACGCGATCGAGCGGAGCATGGCCGTCCCGTTCTTCTTCCCGCCGCTGCCAGCCGCCGATGCTGTCTGGTGCGACGCCGGGCCGTGGGAGGCGGT
>DASQFY010000114.1:0-5064 GCA_035632895.1 Candidatus Dormiibacterota bacterium | reverse complement strand
CGACCTCACCTACCGGACCTCGTCGACCGCCCTCTCGGCGGCGTCGATCCGCCTCCAGTTCAGCACGCCGCTGAACATCGAGATCAGCCGCTTCGGGGTGCAGCTGCTCAAGCAACCGGAGGCGTGGCTGGGAGTCGCGGGCGGGCCGGCGCCAGAGGTGGACTTCGTGGAGGGCGGCTACCTGTTCCTGGCGACGAGCGCCGGCCTCGCCACCCTCGAGCACAACCACGCCGTGCAGCGGGCCCTCGACGTTCCGGTCGTCCTGCTCAGCCCCGGCGAGGTCGAGCAGCGGTTCCCCTGGATGCGGGTCGACGATCTGGCGGGCGCCTCGCTTGGCCTTTCCGACGAGGGTTGGTTCGACGCCTACGCCCTGCTCCAGGCTTTCGGCCGCAAGGCCCGCTCGCTGGGGGTCGAGTACGTGGCGGGCGAGGTCGTCGGCCTGGAGCGCGACGGCGGCCGTCTGACCGGGGTGAGCCTGGCGGATGGAGGCCGGCTCGACGCCGACTGGGTGATCAACGCAGCCGGCCCACGGGCGGCGCAGGTCGCCGCAATGGCCGGCCTCGAGCTGCCCGTGCGCCCGCGCAAGCGCTTCGTGTATCACTTCGACTGCCGCACCCAGCTCGGGGCGGCGCCGCTGACGGTCGGACCCACCGGCGTCTACTTCCGCCCCGAGGGGCCGGCCTGGATCAGCGGCTTCTCGCCGCGCGACGGCGCGTCCGATCCGGATACGCTCGACCTCGACGTCGACCGCTCCCGCTTCGAGGAGGTCGTCTGGCCGGACCTCGCTCATCGGGTGCCGGCCTTCGAATCGATCCGGCTGCTGGACGCGTGGGCCGGCCACTACGAGGTGAACACGCTCGACCACAACGCGGTCATCGGGCCACACCCTGACTTGGAGAACTTCCTGTTCGCCAACGGGTTCTCCGGTCATGGGCTGCAGCAGGCACCGGCCGTCGGACGGGGCCTGGCCGAGTGGATCGCGACCGGCCGCTACGAGACGCTTGACCTGTCACCCCTGGGGTACGGCCGCATCCTGCGCAACGAACCGATCCGCGAGCTCAACGTCGTCTAGGCGGGTCAGCTTCCGATCGAGCGCCCCAGCAGGAGTGGCATCCCCAGCCGCGCGTCATAGCGCGGGCGGAAGCGCTCGGCGTTGTACATGGTGGCGATATCCAGGTGCCGCGTGGCCAGCGCGCCATCGGGCACCGGAGCGTGGGTGTATTTGCCGTCCTGGATCGCCACCATCCTGCCGGTGACCCCGTCGGCCAGCAGCTCGACGGCCACGTTGGCGAAGGTGGTCGCCACCATCTGGTCGAGCGCGTCGGGGTCACCGCTACGCAGGTCGTAGGTGAGGTCGGAATGGACGGTATCGACACCCGTCAGCGCATGCAGCTCCTCCGCCAGGACGAAGCCCACATCCGCCTTGCGCCGATGGCCGTAGGCATCCGGCTCGCCGAACTCCTCGAGCCTGGCGCCTGTCCAGACCGCCCCCTCCGAGGCGACCACCAGGGCGTAGCCGCTCGGGTTCAGCCGGCGGTCGTCGACCATCAGGTCCGCCAGCCGTTCGAGCTCGAACGGCGCCTCGGGAATCACGCAGCGGCTGCTGGTGACATAGGCGGCGTACCACGCGCTGTACCCCGAATTGCGGCCGAAGATGCGGAAGACCCCGATCCGCTCGTGGCTGCCCAGCGTCGTCCGCTGGCGGTTGATCAGCTCCTTGGCCCGGGTGATGGCAGTCGAGAAGCCGATGCAGTACTCGGTCCCGGCCACGTCGTTGTCCATCGTCTTGGGAATGGCGACGAGCGGCACCCCCTCCTGCGCGAGCCGTGCTGCGTAGCTCAAGGTGTCATCGCCCCCGATCGGGATCAGGTGCGTCAGGCTCAGCTGCTCGATGTTGTCGAGCACCACCGGCGTCAGGTCGAAGTTGCCGTCATCGGTCTCCAACGCTGATCGGCGAGTGGCATCCAAGTGCGCGGGCAGCGCGCTGGCGGCCATGCGCCCGGGGTTGGTGCGCGAGGTGTGCAGGATCGTGCCGCCGGTGCGGTCGATGGCGCGGGTCGTGCGCCGATCCAGGGGTCGAACCCATTCCGGATCAAGCTCCGAGCCAGGGTTCACATGCGTCAGCCCTCGCCATCCGCGCCGGATGCCGATCACCTCCCAGCCCAGCTCGCTGGCGCGGTACACGACGCTCTTGATGACCGAGTTCAGGCCGGGGACGTCGCCCCCACCGGTGAGGATGCCGATGCGTGCCATCGGCCCAATGATGCCGTGTCGAGGCGAGCGCCGCTCGCCCACGGCGGGCTGGCGCTCTGGGCCGATTTAGGGCATACTATTGAACCCCCCGCCGCAGTACCCGCGGCTTAACCAGGAGCGAGATGGTTACGCAAGTCAACGACCGGCGCTACGTGACCTGGCGTCTGCCCGACCGGCAGTTCTCCAAGGTTCACGTGCAGCAGGACCCTGAGATGACGGTCTGCGGAAAGACGCTGCCGCGAGCCACGGGCTCGCCGCAGCCACCGATCCCCCCGGTCTCGATGTGTCCGGAGTGCGCAGCCTCGGAGCGCTGACCTCAGCCATTCGCGGCTGACGGACTCTTCATCCATGTGCGGCCGCTTCGCGCAGCCGCGCTCCGCCGAGGAGCTGGCGCGCCTCTTCCGTGCGCGCCCGGCCATCGACCTGCCCGGCGATCGATTCAACGTGGCCCCGACCGATGAGGTGGCCGGAGTGGTCGAGCACCATGGCGAGCGAGTCGTCGACGCGTTCCGCTGGGGGCTCGTCCCATTCTTCGCTGCGAACCATCGCGAGGCGGCGCGGTTGATCAACGCCCGCGCCGAGACGGCCGAGACGTCGCCCGCCTACCGCACCTCGTTCCGTCGCCGGCGATGCATCGTCCCCGCCGACGCCTTCTACGAGTGGCGCAGGGCGCGCGATCCCGAGACCGGCCGCGTGCGGCGCTCCGACCCGTTCGCCATCCGCCGCGTCGACGGTGAGCCCCTGGCGCTGGCCGGGCTGTGGGCGATCTGGCGCAACCCAGAGACCGCCGAGCGGCTGTACACCTGCACCATCCTCACCGGAGAGCCCAACGAGCTGATCGCTCCGATCCACAACCGCATGCCGATCGTCCTCGATGCGGCGGACTGGGACGTCTGGCTCGCGGAGGAGACCTCACCGCTGGACCTGCGGCCACTGCTCCGTCCCCTGCCGGCGAATGGGCTGGTCATGTACCCGGTCTCGCGGGCGGTCAATAACGTCCGCAACGAGGGAGCGGAGCTGCTGGACCCTTCCGATCACGACGCGGGCGCGTGAACATACGGACCCCGCCCAAGGCAATGGTGGTGCTGGTTGGACCCAGCGGCGCGGGCAAGAGCACGTTCGCAGCTTCCGCCTTCGCGCCAACGGAGGTGCTCTCCTCCGACGCGCTGCGCGCCATGGTCGCCGACGACCCGAACGACCAGAGCGCAACAGAGGCGGCCTTCGAGCTTCTCCACACCGCGCTTGGGCTCCGCCTCGCCCGTGGCAGGTTGACGGTGGTCGACGCCACCAACGTCGAGCGCTGGGCGCGTGCTCGCCTCGTGGCCATCGCGAAGAAGCACGGGCGCCCGGCAACCGCCATCGTCTTTGCGCTGCCGCTGGCCGTCTGCCTCGAGCGGAATGCCGCGCGGCCGGATCGACAGCTGCCGCCGGCCACCATCCGTCGCCAGCACGGCCGGCTGACGGCCTCGCTCACAACCCTCGCAGACGAGGGGTTCGATCCGGTCTCGCGGCTGGAGGATGCCGGCGCGGTGGCAGCCGCGCGAATCGAGCGCGACCCCGGTTAGAGCTCGTCCGTGGTGGCGAGCGCCACCTCGCGCACGTAGTGGATGTCCGGCGCCCAGGCGAGAGCCAGGATGACGTGGAAGGCGCCTCGCGCGCGGCCATGCGGCAGGTCAATGGAAGGCAGCCACGCGTCATGTGCGTCCGCGTGGAACCGATGGGTGGCGAACTCGCCGCCGAAGCGGCCGGCCTCGACGTCGAGGTGCCCGAGCCCCACCAGGATCTCCTCCTCGTGTCCGCCGCTCACCGTCACCTCCGCCTTCACCCGTAGCTCCAGGCGGACCTCCTGGACCTCGATCGGCTCGGGCGTCTCGACCGTGAAAGTGCCGGCGAAGGGCTGGGTCAGGCAGATTGGCGTGGGCTCGAGCCTGATCTGCGCCGGGAAGTGATCGACGTTGGCGGGCGCCTCCTCGAACAGCCCGTACTGTCCCGTCTTGACCACCCCTGCACGCAACAGCGCGGTTGGCTGGGCAACGCGCACGGTGTGAACAATCCCCTCGTCCATGCGCATCGGGAGGTCGACCTTCGCTTCCAACGTCCAGTCGCAGCGGAGGACGTCTCCCTCGAAGGTGGCCGGGCCGAGGGCTGGAACCTCGACCTCGAACTGCCAGGATTCCGGCTGGCCGCGGACGAAGTGGCTGGGACCGGCCAGCGCGATTTCCTGTCTGGCGAGCTCCTCTTCGTCGGTCCGGGTCACGCGGTGGGAGGTGAGCGTCCCTTTCGCTCCGGCGCGCGTCTCGGTCCGTGAATAGCGGTAGCGCTCGACGCACCGGAGCACGGCGCTGGCGCCGCGGGCTTCGTGGTCGCGGTCGGGGTTATAGGTCAGAGCGACCCTGACACTGCGGCCGGGCAGGAGGATCGGAGGATCCACCTCGACCGTCCACCGGTCGCTATCGGCCATTCAGGCGTCGCCCCCGGCATCGGTGCAGGCAAGGAAATGCCCGAAGGAACAGCACCCGGACCTGGTGGTGCGAGACCACCACCCCCGGTACCGGAACGGTTGATGCAATCGCATGAACCGGTATCGCCGCCCCTTCGGGACGACAAAAGGATAGGGTCCGCCGCGCGGCATGGACAAGCCCAGTTATCCCCGACTTTTCGAGAAGGTTTGGCCATTATCAACAGCCGATCCCCAGTGAACGCGACACGGGCGTAACGATGCCCCACCGGGGTGCTGGTGGGGCATCGGCGTCGCCTGTCGGACCAGTCGGCGCGGTCCGAGCCGACCAGGCGACACAGGTGCTACCCTCG
>DASQFY010000113.1:0-5196 GCA_035632895.1 Candidatus Dormiibacterota bacterium | reverse complement strand
GGCCGATGGGTGGAGCCGGAAGGGCCTCGACCCGATCCTCGCCGTTCGCATCCGTCGCAGGCTCCAGTGTGGCGGCCTCGAGCACCACCAGCACGCCGCGCGCGGAGTCGGTGGCGACCACGGCCGGCTCGGTGGCGTTGTCTCCCCCGGCGCCGGGCATGTAGCCGACGCCGCCCGCCCGCAGGTCGCTGCGGGCAAGCACCAGGCCGGTGGCCGGCTCGACCGTGACGATCCCATCCGGCCCGCGGAACAGGGCCATCGCCTGGCCGCTCGGGATCTCGATCTGGTTGACCGCGGCAAGGTCCGTCTCGATCGGCGGCGCGCCGGGTGGTGGCGCTCGTTCGCCGTTGGCGCCCAGGAAGGCGGTGAGCGAGTAGGTCGCCACACTGCCGTCGTCCGAGAGCCCGACCAGCAGGCGATCGCCGTCCTCGTCGTAGGCGAGGCTGGCCACGGGAGCCGCCGCCTCCCAGCTGGCGACCACCGCTCCCGAGACGACCTCGCGGGCGGTGATCATGGCGTCGCCGCTTGACGTGAAGACGATGGAGGCGGGCCGCGTGAACGCGCTGCGCTGCGGGGCGACCGCGAGCGAAGTGGCCGGCGCGTCGAACTGGGTGCTGCCGATCTCCTTGTTCGGGTCGGCCACCACGATTCCGGCCGCGATCAGGTACTTGGCCAGCATCGGATGGGTCCATTCGTAGGTGTCGCGCGTCCAGCCTTCCTGCCAGTCGGCCAGCCACTCGGTCGCGGAGCGAGCGTGGTAGACCTCGTCGAAATGCATCGAGCGCGGCGTGTCGAGTCGCCACAGCCGGAAGAAAAACGCGAAGACCACGAAGCCGATGACCAGCAGCAGGTCCAGCCGGTCCAGCCGTCGGGGCGGCTCCCGCAGGTAGGGGTCGCGCGGATCGGGTTGGAGCCACGCGCGCAGGCGCTCGAGCGGCCCAGGGTCGCGTGGCGGGCCCGCGGCATCCAGCGCCAGGGCGCCGGGCCAGGCAGCTGCCCGCGGGGGCTGGGGGCCCGCAGGCACCGGCCCAGGCGATGCAGCGACGGATGGAGTATCAGGCGCGATGGCCTGAGGCTCCGACCTGCGAGCCGGTATCCAGGCCGTCCGCGCCGCGTGCCACACCAACGCGCCGAGGACGAGCACGATCAGCCAGGACAGGGCGTAGATCCCCCACTCGGTGTAGATCGTCGAGGCCAGGAAGGAGTCGCGCACCATCGGCAGCCCACCGATGCCGGGGTTGATGGGCGGTCCCTCCACGAAGGACCAGTCCGCGGTGTAGACCCAGTAGATGTTGGTGAAGAGCGAGACCGACAGCGCGCCGTAGAGGACCATGCCGCGCCAACTGCGAACGACCAACGGCGCCGCGAGCGCCAGCGCCGGGAAGAGGTACCGCTCGTGCACGCGGGTCGGCAGTGCGAAGAAGGCGACCGCCAGCAGGAGCGAGGCCTCCAGGATGCCCACCGGGTCGTCCCGACGCGCCACCCGCCACAGGGCGAGCAGCGCCACCGCCCCGAACAGCAGCGCGCCGACGAGCTGCCAGCTGATCGGCGCAGACCCGAGCACGAAGGCCACGCCCGCGCCGCCCTCGCAGCTCGGCGGGTTCGGCGCATCGCAGCCCCACACGATCGCGTCGCCGAGCCCGCTGAACGGGTTGCGCCACATGTTGAAGGCGTTGATGGTCAGGCCCGGGTACAGGTTCGCTGCGTCGGTGAACTTGTGCCACAGGCTGTGGACGGGGTCGCCGGGCGCCCAGACGGCCATCCCGAATGGCCAGATCAGCAGGACGAGGGAGCCGAGCCCCGCCGCCAGCGAGGAGAGGACGCGCACCGGATCCATACGCCCGTCGTGGTCGGGATCGGAGGAACGACCGATCAGGTGGCGCTTGATGCCGACGATGGCCACGATCGGGATGACGAAGGCGAACTGGAACTTGACGAGCATCGCCACGATGGCGCCGACGGCGGCCACCTCCGTCCAGCCGCGCGCCAGCCAGTAGAGCGTCGCCAGCAGGACCAGCGTGCCGACGGAGTCGACCTGACCCCACACCGCCGAATTGAAGATCACGCCGGGGTTGAAGAGGTAGACGACGACCGCCACGACCCCCACCCGCTCCCCGCTCCATGAGCCGAGTCGCCCGTCAAGGAAGCGGCGACTGAACGCGAAGAGGGTCCAGGCCACGCCGGCATCGGCCAGCACGCCAGGGATCTTCACCAGGCCGGAGCTGATGTCGATCCCACCGGTGAGGGGCTGCAGTGCCTGCCCGATCGAGCCGATCAACCACAGGACGTAGAGAAAGCCCGGCGGATAGTCGCTGAAGTAGCCGGTCTCGTAGAATGCGCCCGGTCCGAGATCGGCCAGCCGCTGGGCCCACGCGGCGAAGTCGCCGATGTCGATCCGGAAGCCGCTGAACGGCAGGAGCACGGCGACCAGGACGCGCAGGAGCACGCCCGCAATGATCAGAACGGTGACGAGCGCGGCCGCGTCGCGGAGCAGGCCGGGACCGAATGGCCTCGCGCCCCGCCGCCTCACGGAGTCGCGGGTCATCGTTTCCGGCGCGTGGCTCACCGGCGCCGGAGGGTCTGGCACGCCAAGGTGGCGGTGAGTATAGGACATCGACCCTCAGACGGCCCCACCGAGGACCGGGTTGCGCCACGGCGAGCTCGGCTGGCGGTGCCGCACGCGACCGCCGAGGTCGCATGGACTGCGGCCGCCGTCACGCTCGTCGCCCTGGCGATCTACCTGCGCACGATGTTCCCGTCCATCGGCTTCTGGGACACCGGCGAGGCGCAGACGGCACCGCACACCCTCTCGATCTTCCACCCAACGGGCTTCCCGACCTACACGCTGATCGGCTGGGCCTGGAGCCAGATCCCGATCGGCGAGGTGGCCTGGCGGATGAACCTCATGTCGGTGGTCTCCCTCGCCGCCGCGTCCGGCCTGGCGGTGCTGATCGTGGGCCAGCTCGCCGAGGAGAGGCATCGCTGGGCGGTGGCGGTCGCGGCGGGGATCGCCGGACTTGCCTTCGCCTTCGCCTCCGAGCCGTGGCGCAACGCGCTGCGAGCCGATGTCCACGCGTTGCACATGCTCATCGCCGCCCTGATCGTCTGGCTGCTGGTCTGCTGGCGCTCGGCAGAACGGGCCGGGTCGCCGCGGGCTGGCCGCTGGCTGATGGGCGCGGCCCTCACCTTCGGCCTCGGAATGGGGAACCACCCGCTCACGGGCCTGATGGCCTTCGGCATCGCCGCCTGGCTGCTCGCCGTCGACCCACGCATCTGGCGCCGTTGGCGCCTGCTGGCCGTCTGCGGCGCGCTGCTGGTCATCGGCCTGCTGGTATACGCCTACATCCCCATTCGAGCGCTAATCCCGCCGGAGCCGCCGCTCTTCTATGCCCGCCCCACGACCTTCGAGCGGGTGCGGTACCTGATCTTCGCCGAGCAGTTCCACCATCTCTTCGAGCCGTTCATCGATCCGCTCGACGACTTCGGCGTCAAGTGGGCCGACGCCGAGCGTGTGCTCGTCCGCCAGTTCATCGGCCCTGGCTGGCTGATCGCCGCGCTGGGCGCTGCGGTGCTTGCCGCCCGGCAGCCAGCGGCCTTTGCATTCCTTGGCCTGCTGGTGGCGGCCAACGTCGCGTACGCCATGAACTTCTACGACGGCGACATCGACCGCTACTACCTGCTGACCGTATTCGTAGCGTCCGTGCTCATCGGCGTTGCCGTCAGCGCGTTCTCGGCCGCCTGTGCACGCGCCTTCGCCGAGGCGAGCCGGCGCGTCCTGGGCCTGGTCGGCCGCAGGCGGCTGGCTGTCGCCGCCGGTGTGCTGGTCCTCACCCTGGCGGTGTTGCTGCCGGCCGGCTCGCTGGCCACCCTCTATGCGGAGCGCGACCAGAGCGCGAACCGGGATGCCGACCGCTGGGTGGCTTCCGTCCACGATGCATTGCCGCCCGACGCGGTCGTCCTCAGCTGGTGGAGCTACAGCACTCCGCTCTGGTACCACCGCTGGGTCCTCGGCGAGCGGCCCGACGTCAAGCTCATCGACGAGCGGAACATCCTCGACGACGGGTACGGTACGATCGACGCCGCCATCGAGACCTTCCTCGATCGGCGGCCCGTCTACGTGGTGCCACCCTTCTGGGAGGTCGAGCGCATCGCGGCGAACTGGGAGACGGCGACGGTTGCCACCTACCCCGGCTACACCGACCTTCTCCGGATCGAGGGACGCAAGTGATCGACGCCGATGACGGCCGCCCGCGGCTGACCTTCTTCTTCCCCGCCTACAACGAGGAGGAGAACGTGGAGCGAACGGTGGAGCTGGCGCTGCAGGAGATCGCGCCGCTCGTCGATGGGTCGCTCGAAGTCCTGATCGTGGACGACGGCTCGTCCGACCGCACGCCAGGGTTGGCCGATGCGCTGGCCGCCGGAGACCCCCGGGTTCGGGTCCATCACCAGCCGAACCGCGGCTACGGGGGCGCGGTCAAGGCCGGTTTCGGCAACGCCGGTGGTGAGCTGATCTGCTTTTCAGACGGCGACCTGCAGTTCGACCTGCGCGAGATGAGCCGCCTGCTCGACCGTCTGAGGGAGGGCGGAGCGGCACTCAGCGGGGTGATCGGCTATCGCATCAAGCGCCGCGACCCGTTCCACCGCCTCTTCATCGCCAAGACCTACAACACCATCGTCTCCGTCGCCTTCGGCCTGCGCGTGCGCGACATCGACTGCGCCATGAAGCTCTTCCGGCGCGAGGTATTCGACGGCCTGCGGCTCGACGCCGAGGGGCCGTTCCTATCCGCCGAGCTCCTGATCAAGCTCCGCGCCCGCAGGGTGCGGCTGGCGCAGGTGGGCGTGAACCACTTCCCGCGCGCGGCTGGGACCAACACCGGAGCGAGCCTCGGCAAGATCCTGCGCACCTTCCGCGATCTGGCGAAGCTGCGTTGGGCGCTGTGGACCGACCGCGAGCGCGTGCTCGGAACGGGTGCCGATCGCGTCGCGTGACGCCGGGTAACGTACGGTCAGGGCGCCTGCTCTTCGGTGGGCGGGCCCTTCTCGCCGCCGCCCAGGTCGACGTCGAGCGAGTTCACGAACTCGCGAAACACGGCGAGCTTCTCATCGGACGGCCCATCTGCATCCTCATGGTCCGGCTCGACCCCGGCCTCGTCCAGGACCCGCTCGTCGACGTAGCTAGTCGAGCCTGTCCGCACC
>DASQFY010000112.1:0-4121 GCA_035632895.1 Candidatus Dormiibacterota bacterium | reverse complement strand
CGCGCCGAGCTGGCGGCTCCGTACCTGGCGGCTGAGGCGACCGGCGACCACTCGCGCGCCGGAGCCGCCGCCACGACCGCCATGGATCGAGCGGTCGCCGCTGCGGACTGGTGGCCGGCCGACATCTGGGGCCATCGCGCGCTGTGGCACTTCGAGCAGGCCGGCATGGAGCTCCCCGCGACTCGGGCAGCGCGCCTGATCGGTGATGTGCGCGTCGCGGCCGGCGACCCGGCGAGCGCGCGCCGCTACTATGCCGAGGCGATCAGCGAGGCCCGCGACATCGGGGCCGAACGCGAGGAGGGCCTGGCGGCGCTCGGGATGGGCAACGTGGCGCTCGACCTTGGCGACGTGACGACCTCGCGCCGGCTGGCGCAGATCGCGATCGATCTGTTCGAGCGGTGCAGCGCACCGGACGTGGAAGTCTCGGCGACTCGGGAGCTGCGCGGCGAGGAGAAGGAGGTCCCATGAGCGGGCGGCGGGAGATGCGGGTGGGCATCGTCGGCGCTGGCGTCATGGCCGAGGCGATGATCGCCGGGCTGCTGGCCGATCGGGCGGTGAGCCCGCAGCGGTTGGCCGCCTCGCACCCGCGCCGTGATCGGCGGGAGATCCTTTCCCAGCGCCACGGCATTCGCGTGGTGGCCAAGAACCGCGAGGCGATCGACGGCGCGGAGATCGTGGTGCTGGCCGTCAAGCCGCAGATGCTTGCATCGGTCATGCGCGAGATCGGTCCGTCGCTGAGCGATGGCCAGGTCGTCCTGTCGATCGTGGCCGGGGCCACGCTCCGGACGCTGAGCGCCGGGCTCCTGCACCAGGCGGTCGTGCGCGCCATGCCGAACACGCCGGCCCAGATCCGGCGCGGGATCACGGTCTGGGTGGCGTCCGGCTCGTGCTCGGCCCGGCAGCGTGACCTGGCGCGTGCCGTCCTACGCGCCCTGGGGGAGGAGAAGGAGGTGCCTGACGAAGCGTTCGTCGCCATGGCCACGGCGCTCTCTGGAACGGGCCCGACTTACCTCTTCGCGGTCATGGAGGCGCTCATCGACGCGGGGGTGCACATGGGCTTCCCGCGAGAGCTGGCGCACGACCTCGTGGTGTCGACGCTGATCGGATCGGCGGAGTACGCCGCGCAGTCGGAGCTGCACCCGGCGCAGCTGCGGAACCTGGTCACCTCGCCCGGGGGGACGAGCGCGGCTGCCATCTACGAGCTGGAAAAGGGGCGCATCCGAACCGTGTTCTCGGACGCGGTGTGGGCTGCTTATCGGCGCACGTTGGAGCTCGGTGAGCGCCTCGAGGCCGAGGTCACCGACTGATGTTCGCGATCGTGATGGCCGGCGGCTCCGGCACGCGCCTGTGGCCGCTGTCGCGTCGGGGGTCTCCGAAGCAGCTGCTGGCGCTCACGGGTGACACGAGCCTGCTGCAGCAGACCGTCGCCCGACTCGGCACTCTGCTGAAGCCGCACGACATCTACGTCATCACCAGCCAGGCCCACGTCCGTGCGACCCAGCAGCAGCTGCCACAGCTGCCGCCCGACAACGTGATGGGCGAGCCGCTGGCGCGCTCGACGGCGGTCGCCGCCGGGCTGGCCACGGTGTTTGCGCGGCGGGAGAGCGACGAGGTGGCGCTCGTCCTGCCAGCAGACCACTTCGTGTCCGATGAGGCGGCCATGAGCGCGGCGCTCGAGGAGGCCGCGCGCGCGGCAGAGCGCGGCTACCTCGTCACGCTCGGCGTGGTGCCGCAGCATCCAGCCACGGGCTTCGGCTACATCAAGGTGGGGGAGCGATTGCACCCGGCGGCCGAGACCGCGCTGGTCGAGCGCTTCGTGGAGAAGCCCGACGCTGAGCGCGCCGCCGCTTTCCTGGCGGAGGGGGGCTACCTGTGGAACGCGGGGATCTTTGTCTGGCGGGTCTATGCCTTCCGGCAGGCGCTCGAGCGCTTCCAGCCGGAGCTGTTCGCTGCGCTCGAGCAGATTGCCGGGCTCACCCGAACCCCGGGCTGGATGAGCGACGTCCGTAGCGTTCTGGAGCCGATCCCCGCCATCGCCATCGATACCGGCATCGCCGAGCCAGCTGCGGCCGAAGGACGAATGGCGGTTGTGCCGCTCGATGCCGGCTGGAGCGACATCGGCTCATGGTCCGCCCTGCTGGAGGCGCTGTCGGCGAAGACGGGCGCCAACCTCGTCGCCTCCGGCCAACACCTCGACCGCGGCTCGGAGCGCGTGCTGGTGCATGGCGGAGATCGGCTGGTCGTGACCGTCGGCCTGCGAGACATCATCATCGTCGATACACCGGACGCGCTCCTGGTCTGCGCCCGTGACCGGGCCGAGGAGATCAAGCCGGTCCTCGACGAGATCGCCGAGAAGGCCGGCGAGCGGTACCTCTAGGTCAATGCCGCCTCGGCCGGTGCCACGGGTGCGATTCGCCTGGCTGGCGCGGCTGATCGGAGCCGGAATCGCTGCGTACCTTCGCCTGGTGGTGCGTACCTGCCGGGTCATCGGCCCCGCCACCCGCGATCAGGTCGTGCTGGCGTTCTGGCACGAATTCAACCTGATCACCTTCGTGGTGGCGCGGAAGCGGCGCGGCGACCTGCCGCACGCCTCGTTCTCGACCAGCGGCTTTCGCGGGGCGGTGATCACCTCCATGCTGAAGCGCAGCGGCACGCCGGTGCGGGTCTTCGAGCTGCCGCCCGAGGAGGATCGCGCTGCCGGGCGCGCGCTGGCCGTGCGCATGGCGCGCCTCGCCGAGTCCGGCGCATCGCTGCTCGTCACGCCCGATGGTCCGTTCGGCCCGTACCGGGTCGCCAAGCCGGGGGCCCTGATCCTGGCCCGCGCATCGGGGCTGCCGGTCCAGCCATGGGCCATGGCCGTTCGTCCCGTCATCCGGCTCCCTGGCCGCTGGGATCGGCAGCTCGTGCCGCTGCCGTTCTGCCGCATCCGCCTGATTGAGGGCTCGCGGCAGGTCATCGGCACCCGCGCGCCGATCCGTCCAAAGGTGGCGGAGCTGCAGGCCGAGCTGGATCGGCTTGGCCGCCTCGCGGACCGGGGCAGCGACCGGTACCGGAACCGGCACAAGTAAGGTGGCACGCCGCATGCCGCCCGCTACGATAGGAGCCGATCCCATCGGAGTGCCCTCTGCGCGTGACGAAGATCAAGTTCGGAACCGACGGCTGGCGCGCCGCCATCGCCGAGGATTACACCTTCCACAACGTCCGTCGCTGCGCGCGCGGCGTTGCCGATTACCTCGAGCAGACCGGCACCGCGGACCGCGGAGTCGTGGTCGCGCACGATCGCCGGTTCGCCTCCGAGCACTTCGCACGCGCCTGCGTGGAGGTGCTGGCTGAGCACGGAATCCGCTCGCTGACGCCGCCCGATGCGGTGCCGACCCAGGTCGCCTCGTTCTTTACGCGGGAGCTTCAGGCGGCCGCCGGGATCGTGATCACCGCCAGCCACAACCCGTGGACCGACAATGGGTTCAAGGTCAAGGCCGATACCGGTGGCGCCGCGGCGCCGGAGATGCTGGCCGCCATCGAGGCGACCATGGACCGCCATCCCGAGGACGAGCAGCCGCCGCGACGCCCGTACGAGGATGCGGTCGCTGCCGGCCTTGTCGAGGAATTCGATCCCTACCCGCGTTTCCGCGAACAGCTGGCGAGCATCGTCGACATCGAGAAGATCCGCGCGGCAGACAAGCGGGTCCTGGTCGAGCCGCTGTATGGCTCCGGCGCCGGGTGGTTCACGCGCCTGCTCGGCGATGGCCGGCTGACGGTCCGAGAGCTGCATACCGAGCGCAACCCGTTCTTCGGCGGCGTCAACCCCGAGCCGATCCGACCCAACATCGACGCCTGGCTAGAGGAGATCCCGCGCTGGGGCGCGCATATCGGGATCGCGTTTGACGGCGACGCCGACCGCGTCGGAATGGCCACCGAGCAGGGGGTCTTCGTCAACCAGCTGCAGGTGTACGGGCTGCTGTACTGGTATCTGCTCGATGTGCGCGGCCTGGTCGGTCCCGCGGTCTACACCGTCACCACCACCTCGATGGCGCCGCGGCTGGCGGAGATCTACGGCACCCAGGCCCACGAGACGGGCGTCGGTTTCAAGTACGTCGGCCCCAAGATGACGGAGACGGACG
>DASQFY010000111.1:0-13466 GCA_035632895.1 Candidatus Dormiibacterota bacterium | reverse complement strand
CTCCGAGTATACCGATGGCTCTCAGCCGAGCGGCTGCGGGTGGGACGGCCTCGGCGCTTCCGCTGACGCCGTGTGGGTGACCTATTCCCACGGTTGGGGACGTAACGGCGGCCGAGGCGAGATCCAGGTGACGCCGGAACGTACGTCCCCGCGGCTGGGCACTGGCGCCAATCAGGAGGCCATGAGCAACTTACGTCCCCGAGGCAGATAGGTAACCCCCGCTACGCGGTTGACCGGTCAGCCGAGCGGATGGCGGGCCGGTTCACCCGGCCGACGCGGATACGGAGGCGGCGTGCGTCGCTCCTTGATCACGACCACGAACCGGTGCCCGCCGAGCGGCGCCAGTCCCGGGTCGACCAGCCTCAGCTCGCCGCCTCCCAGCCGGCCGATCGCGGCTCGCCCGTGGCGCAACTCGTCGTCCTCCTCGCCCAACGGGCCCTTCCAGGCGAGCAGGCTGCCGCCCACGTGGAGGAGCGGCAGCGCCAGCTCGGCCAGGACCGCCAGCGGGGCGACCGCGCGGGCGGTAACCACGGCATATTGCTCCCGATGGCGCGGGTCGCGGCCAGCCGTCTCGGCGCGCTCGGCAAGAACCTCGACAGCCCGCAGGCCAAGCGCGGTGGCGAAGCCGCGCAGAATTACTGCCTTCTTGGCCACCGAATCGACGAGCGTCCACGCTCGTTCGGGGCGCGCCAGCGCCAACGGCAGCGCCGGCACCCCGCCGCCGGAGCCGAGGTCCACGACCGGGCCGCCGATGGCGGCATCGAGCAACGGGAGCGCCGCCACCGCGTCCAGCAGGTGCAATCGCGCGACGTCGGCAGGAGCGACGACGCGGGTCAGGTTGATCCGGGCGTTCGCGTCGAGCAACAGGGCCACGAACCGCTCGACGTGGTCGAGGTAGCCGTCGCGGAGCTGCGCGGCAAGCGCCGGTGCATCGGCCAGGAGGGCAGCGAAGGCCCGTCGGGCTTCGCGCGCCGCCGCAGCGGCGCCATCGGTCTTGGCCAAAAAAGAAATGCCTCCGCGGTGGCCTTTCGGTCTTCCCGGTCGCGTGCGGTGGTTCGGCCGGCTCTCGCATCGGCCCCGCGCCGCGCCCGGTTACCGTACTCGGCCGCCGGGGAAGCAGGATGGCGACCTTACCAGCGACGCGCTGTGGAGAACAAGGCGGTTATCCACCAATCGGCGCGCTCGTTTCGAGATTGTGGATAACCGCCCCGCTATACTCGCAGCCGATGGCGCCCCAGGCCCTTTGGGCAGGTACGATCGAGGACGGGTGGCGGCGACGCTGATTGACGGCCCGCCACCGCGCTTCGCCCATGACAGCGAGGCGGAATTGGCGAGGATCCTCGACTACTACCAGGTCGCATGGCGCTACGAACCAGACATTTTCCCCATCTCATGGAACGTCGACGGCGTGGTCGTCGAGTCCTTCGCGCCCGATTTCTATCTGCCCGAGGTGGATCTCTACCTCGAACTGACCACCCTCAAGCAGTCCCTGGTTCGCAGGAAGAACCGGAAGCTGCGGTGGCTTCGACAGCTGTACCCGGAGGTCAGGGTGAAGCTCTTCTACGCCCGTGACTTCAAGGCACTGATGGTCAAGTATGGTCGCCTCGACTTCCTGGCCGATGTCGCCGCCATGAACGGCAATGGCCCGCTCGACGACGCCTCCGGCGGCGAGGACTAGCGGCACGATGAACCCGATCCCCACCGCCACCATCCACGACGACGTGGAGGAGGTGCTGCTCACGGGCGAGCAGATCCAGGCGCGCGTGGCCGAGCTCGGCGCGCAGCTCGCCGCCGACTACGGCGGGCGCGACCCGATGCTGGTCAGCGTCCTGAAGGGCTCGATCATCTTCCTGGCAGACCTCATCCGGGAGATGGAGATCCCCCTCTCGCTCGACCTGATGGAGGTGAGCAGCTACGGCGCCTCGACCGAATCGAGCGGCCAGGTCCGCATCCTCAAGGACCTGTCGAAGCCGATCGACGGGCGCGACGTGATCGTGGTGGAGGACATCATCGACACCGGACTGACGCTCAACTACCTGCTCCGCTACCTCCATGACAAAGGACCCGCCTCGATCCGAGTCTGCTGCCTGCTCGACAAGCCGGCGCGTCGCCTGGCCGACATCACCATCGACTACCGCGGCTTCACGATCACTGACCGCTTCGTGATCGGCTACGGCCTTGACTACGACGAGCGGTATCGGAACCTCCCATACATCGGCGTCCTGCGGCCATCGGTCTACGGCGCGGGCCCGCCGGAGGGCTGACCGGCTTGCGCGCAGGGGCGCCGGTCCGGTTCCGCCTGCCGATCCTGCTCGGCAGCCTGCTGATGGTGGTCGCCGGCTTTCTGCCGTGGTGGCGCGCCGGTGGCGAGACGGTCAGCGGCGTGCCGGTGCCGGCCAGCTCGGGGATCGGGCTGGAGGGGCCAGGGCTCATCATCTTCTTCGCCGCCATCGTGGCTCTGGTGCTGCTGGATATCGGCTACATGCGCGGCCGCTGGGGCTTCGTGCTCGACGCGCCGTGGGCCTACCTGCTGCTCGGCATCGTGGCCGCGGCGGCGCTCACCTTCCGCATCTGGGAGCTGTGGTCGGTGGGGTTCCTGCCCCTGCCCCAACGCTCGCCCGGGCTAGCGGCCGCCGCGGTGGGGGTGGCGCTGCTCCTGTACGGGGCCGGCACCGGGTTCCAGGTCCGCCGCCCGGGCTGAGAGGGGCGCATTCCGGCGGACGTCACCGCGCCGGAGCCGGCAGGATCAGCGGGCTGAGGAGTATCCAGCCGATCACGACCAAGACCAGCAGCGCGCCTAGGAGCAGCATGGGGCGCAGATCGGGACGATAGTCGCCGGGCGATCGGCGGGGCGGCCGTGGGTCGCCGGACATCGATCTTGTCGAATGCCTAGATCTCGCCCAGATAGGCCTGGCGGACCTGCTCGTTGGCGGCCAGGTTGGCCGCCGTGTCGGCCAGGAGGATCTTGCCGGTCTGCAGCACGTATCCGCGGTGCGCAACGTTGAGCGCCATGAGTGCGTTCTGCTCGACCAGCAGCACGGTGGTGCCCTGCCCGTTGATCTCGCTGATGATCGCGAAGATCTGCTCGGTGAGGATGGGGGAGAGGCCCATCGACGGCTCGTCGAGGAGCACGAGCGTGGGCTGGGTCATCAGGGCGCGACCCATGGCCAGCATCTGCTGCTCACCGCCCGAGAGCGTGCCGGCCTTCTGGGCGCGTCGCTCCTTGAGACGCGGGAAGAGCTCGTACACGCGGGCGACGTCGTCAGTGAGCGGTCCCTTTCGCGTGAAGGCGCCCATCTGCAGGTTCTCGTATACCGTCATCCGGCTGAAGACGCGCCGCCCTTCGGGCGAATGGCCGACGCCGCGTCGCACGATCTCATGGGCAGGCGTGCGAGTGATCTCGTCACCACCCAGGCGGACACTGCCCTGGCGGGCGGGAGTGATCCCGCTGATCGTCTTGAGGGTGGTGCTCTTGCCCGCCCCGTTCGAGCCGATGAGAGTTACGATCTCCCCGCGGTCGACGTGCAGGGTCACGCCCTTGAGGGCATGGATGCTGCCGTAGTAGGTGTGGATGTCCTCGAGCTCGAGGATGCGCTCGGATGCCGCGCGCCCGGCCGCCGGCTGCTCAGCGGTCATGTGGTTGCCTGCTTTCCGAGGTAGGCCTCGATGACCCGCGGATTCGCCCGGATCTCGGCCGGCGTGCCCTCCGCGATCTGCTCGCCGTAGTCGAGCACCGTGATCCGCTCGCTGATGCCCATCACCACCTTCATGTCGTGCTCGATCAGCAGAATGGTGAGCTGCAACTCTCGCCGCAGCCGCGCGATCAGGTCGGTCATCTGGCGCGTCTCGCCGGGGTTCATGCCGGCGGTCGGCTCGTCGAGCAGCAGGAGCTTCGGATCCGAGGCCAGGGCGCGAGCCAGCTCGAGGCGTCGCTGGTCGCCGTACGGCAGGTTCTTGGCCAGGTCCTGCTCGTAGCGACGCCGGACGCCGACGATGTCGAGCAGCTCCCGCGCGCGCTGGCGCGCCAGCTCTTCCTCGCGCTGGACCTTCGGGTGCCCGATGATCGCGTCGTACCACTGGGCCGCCATCCGCACGTGCCGGCCGACCATCACGTTGGCGAGCACCGACATGTTCTGGAAGAGGCGGATGTTCTGGTACGTCCTGGCGATCCCCAGCTCGGCCACGTCGTGCGGTGCCAGGCCGACGAGGCTGACCCCTTCGAACACGATCGAGCCGGAGGTCGGCTGGAAGACCCCGGAGAGCTGGTTGAAGAAGGTCGTCTTGCCCGCCCCGTTCGGACCGATGATCGAGACGATGGCGTGGCGCGGGATGTCGAAGTCGATGTCGCGGTTGGCGACCAGTCCCTCGAAGCGCTTGGTGACGCCGCGCGCCTCGAGGAGGATGCCCTGCGCGTCGCTCGACTCGGAGGCCGCGTCGCGATCCGGGATCGGGCTGGTTGGCGCGAGACTCACGTCAGGCCCTCCGGCGTCGGTTCTGCGGCCCGCGGCGCGGAGGGGGCGAGCGAGTCGTCATCGCCGGTCTCCTCCTCGTCGGCCTCATGCAGCTCCAGCTGTCGGGCACGGTCGGGGAGGAGTCCTTCGGGCCGCAGGATCATCATCACCATCAGCACGCCGCCGTAGACGAGCAGCTTGAACTCCGCGAATTCGCGCAGCAGCTCCGGCAACCCGATCAGGGCGAGTGAGCCGAGCACCACGCCGGGGATGCTCCCCATCCCACCCAGGATGACGATCGACAGCACGGTGATCGAGACGATGATGTTGAACGTGCCCGGGAAGACCGACTCCAGGTGGGTGGCGAAGACCGCGCCACCGAGGCAGCCGATGCCGGCGCCCATGGCGAAGGCGAGCAGCTTGTAGTTGACGGTGCTGATGCCGGTCGCCTCGGCCACGTCCTCGTCCTCGCGCATCGCGTTCCAGGCACGTCCGGTCCGCGAGTATTTGAGCCGATGGGCGATGAAGATGGCCAAGATGCAAAAGAGGACGAGCGGATAGTAGGTCAGCTCCGGCCCGCTGATCACGCCGAGGATAGGAAGCTCGATCCGGGGCACGCCGAACATGTCGGGGATGGCCAGGATTCCCTGCGTCCCACCCAGCCAGGGTTTGAGCGCATCGGAGAGAAACAGGAGGCGTGCGATCTCACCAAAGCCCAGCGTCACGATCGCCAGGTAATCGCCGCGCAGTCGCAGCACCGGCGCGCCGATCAGGAGCCCGGTGACTGCCGCGCCCACGATCACGATGGGCAGGGCGACCCAGAACGGCAGGCCGAGGCCGAGTGACGACAGTGGCGAAGTGAGGAGCGCGGTCAGGTACGAGCCGACCGCGAAGAAGGCGACGTAGCCCAGGTCGAGCAGGCCGGCATAGCCGACCACGATGTTCAGGCCCAGCCCGAGCAGCACGTACAGGCCGACCGACACGAGCACCTGGCTGAAGAACGTGCCGACGACCTCGGGCAGGTAGAGAAGGGCACCGATGAGCAGCACGATCAGCACGGCGCGGATCGTCGACCGCTGTCCGGCATCGGTACCCGCCGCCGCCCGCTGCACGCGCGATCTCACGGGGGACCAGGCCACCGCAATGGCCGCCACCAGCACGAACGTGATCAGGGCGGCCGGAACGGTAAGGCCGCCGCCCTGGTACAGGAAGCGCGCGACATCGGTGAAGTCGAGCTCGGTAAGGCGTGGCCGGAGGAACCGCTCGAGCAGGCTCATGACGACCACGCCGATGATGGCCGCCAGCACCGGCATTCGGACGCTCCGTGGGGCAATGCGCAGGGCAGCCCCCACCAGGCCCAGGCCCACCGCCAGAGCGAGGTTGATACCCGCCCCGGTCACCGCGTCCTGGTCCCAGGCGACGAACGAGATCAGCGGCGCCGAGACGCGAATCAGGACGCCGCGGATGTCGACCGCGCTGGCGAAGAGGAGGGACACCGCCAGCAGTGCGCCACTGATGGCTCCCGCCAGCAGGCCGGCCGCCAGGCGCGCGTTGACGCTTCCCGCTCGAGAGCCGATCACGAAGCCCGCGGCCAGGGGCGGAATCGCCAGGATCACCCGGCCGAAGGAGGTGACGCCGGTCACGAAGCTGCGCTCGGCGAATGCCAGCACCAGGCCGACCGTGGCCAGGTAGAGGACCGCGACGCCGGCGACCAGGCCAACGGTCAGGGCGCGGCGCCAGATGCTCCCGGATCCGGCCACGTCAGCGACTCTCCGGCCGGCCGAGGATGCCGTACGGCCGGAAGATGAGGACGAGGACCAGCACGCTGAAGGCGATCACGTCGCGGAGCTGGTTGGGCGATGGGACGCCGAAGCCGCTGAGCAGCAGGAACGGCCCGACCGACTCGAGGACGCCCAGGCTCAGGCCACCCAGCATGGCGCCGATGATGTTCCCGACGCCGCCCAGGACGGCGGCGGTAAAGGCCTTGATGCCGGGCACGAAGCCCATGACCCAATGGACCTGGGTGAAGACGATCGCGTACAGCACGCCGGCCGCGCCGGCCAGCAATCCCCCGATGGCGAAGGTGGTGGAGATCGTGCGGTCGACGTTGATCCCCATCAGCGCGGCCGTATCCTTGTCCTCACTGATCGCACGCATGGCCCGGCCGGTGCGGGTCCGCTCCACGAACCAGTACAGCGCCAGCATCAGGGCCACGGCGGCGACAATGACGATCGCCCGCGTCTTGAGGATCTCCAGCCCGAAGATGTTGATCTTGCCCGCGAAGATCTCGAGGGTGGGGTAGGCCTTCACCTGCTCGCCGTACAGGCCGCGCACGCTGTTGGCGATGAACAGCGAGGCGCCGATGGCGGTGATCAGCGGGACCAGGCGGGGAGCGCGGCGCAGGGGCCGGTAGGCGACCCGCTCCAGCACGACGGCCACGATCATGGAGCTCAGCGCGGCGATGGCCAGGACGATCAGCATGCCGATGATCGGGTTGGCGTCCAGGAAGCCGGCTTCGGCCAGGCCATCGGCCACGAAGAAGCCGGTCAACGCGCCGAACATGAACACGTCGCCGTGGGCGAAGTTGATCATCAGCAGCACGCCGTAGACGAGCGTGTAGCCAAGGGCGATGAGCGCGTACACGCTGCCCAGCGCGATGCCCCCCACGATGAGGTCGCTCCATGCCGCCCCGGTCAGCCTGCCGGCGGAGAGCGTCGCCCACGAGCCGAGAGCGACGCCGACGACGATGGCGATGCGCAGCCCCCACAGGATGATGTCGACCAGCGACAGGCGACCGGGTCGCCGCACCTGCCCTCTCCTTCTGAGTTGCGCGCAGTTTCGAGTTGAAGTGTGAGCGGGTGAGCCGGAGGCCGGCTCACCCGCTCTGGGTTCAGATCGGGTTCGGTTGTCCTGCGATCCTTGCGGCTACGGCCGGGTGGTGTACACCTCGCTGTAGACGCCGTCGACGAGCTGGGCGATCGAGACGAACTCGGAGCCGCAGTCGCCGAACTCGTCGCAGGTCAGGTTCCCGGTCAGGCCCGGGAAGTCGGTCAGGGTGGCGACGTACTCCCTGACGGCATCCCGCGGGATCCACAGGGTCCCGTCGGCGTCCTCCAGGCCCACGGCCTCGATCGCGTCGAAGAAGATGTTCGCCGCATCGAAACCGTGTGCGTGGTAGGGCGCCAGCGGCTGCTCTAGGCTCGCCTTCTCCAGGTACTTGGGGAGGAAGTCATCCGTGTACGCCGTCCCGAGGTTGAGGTCGGGACCGGAGAAGTACATGCCGATCTCCTCGCCGATGTCGCCGGCGGCCGTGATGAACGAGCCGTCCTTCAGACCGTCAGCGCCGATCAGGATCGTATCGGCCAAGCCCGCCACGTCCTGCGACTGGCGGGTCACCAATGGACCCTCGGGGCTGAAGATCGGGACGAAGAGAATGTCGGGCGAATCCGCGCCGATCGTTGTCAGCACCGTGGAGAAGTCCTGGTCGCCGACGTTGATCGCCTCCTGGGTGGTAGTGGTCCCACCACAGATCTCCGCGAAGTCGTCAACGAAGACCTGCTGCAGCTGCTCGGCGTACGGGCTGCCGTCGTGGATGGTTGCCGCGGTGGTGGCCTCTGGCAGCTCGTCACAGACGAACTGGGCCACCGCCGCACCCTGCACCTGGTCGTTGTAGGCGGTGCGGAAGTAGAACGGGCCACCGAAATCGGCGTTGTCGGGGTTGGTCAGCGATGGCGCCGTGTTCGACGGCGAGATCATGACCAGCCCGGCCTCCGCCAGGACCGGCATGGCCGGCACCGCGGTGCGTGAGCAGGTGGTACCGATGACGCCGACGATCGATTGGTCGGCCACGATGGCCTGCGCCGCCGTCTGGCCGTCTTCGGCCTCGCCGCAGCCCGCATCTTCCTTCACCAGGTCCACCGTGCGACCGAAGACCTCGCCCCGGTCGTCGATGGCGACCTCGATCCCGAAGTTGGCGTCATTACCCAGGGCTGCCGTGTCGCCGACGATCGAGAGCGCGCTGGCAAGGCGAATCGGGTCACCCGCTGCGATCTCCACACAACCGAATGGATCGGCCGCGCAAACCGCCGCAATGTCTTCGCTCGCCCCGGCGCTCGCCTCGGCGCTTTCTTCGGTCGACTCGCCTGGGCTGGCGGCGGGTCCACACGCGGCCAGGACGAGCAGCATGACCGCGAGGATCGCGCTCCATCGCAAGTACTTCTGCATCCGTATCTCCTCCAACTGCTCGAAAGGCGCGCGAGTGCGCAGCCCTCTAGGGGTGGGGCGCATCATAAGGGCGCCTTCACATTCGGCGCAAGGACTAAGCGCGTGCGCCGTTGTGGAGAGTAGTCGTGAGCGGTCCGGTAGGTTCATCCCAGGCGTCGTGGTATGCTTCTCGTTGGGTACGTCTGCAGCATCCGCGCTGCGTATCGCTCCCGAGAGGCATCCGTGGAGTTTCACGTCCGCAGCGCTCGCCTCACCGACGTCGACGCCGCGATCCGCATCCTGTTGCGTGACGCGGTCGACCCGGATCAGCAGCGCGGCGACGCTGATCGCCTTCGAAGCCTGCTCTTCGTTCCTGCCGCGACCGTGCTCGTGGCGGAGGTCGAGCGTCGCGTCGTTGGAGTCGGAGTCCTCTCGATTCGTCCAACAGTCCGCACCGGTCCCTTCATCGGCGTCATCGACGAGTTGGGGGTGGCCGGCCAGGCAGGACGGGGAGAGCGCGCCGCGGCTGCGGCGGACGCCACGAGCCGAGATCTCATCGGCAGCTCGATCCTCGAGCAGCTGATCACCTCGGCCCGCAATAAGGGCTGTGCTCGCGTGGAGGTCACCGATCCTCTCGCGAAGGCCGAGTCGGCGCTCTTCAAGCGCGCCGACTTCGCACGACAAGGGGCGCTGCTGAGCCGCGCCATCGGCTGAGGTCAAATCTCGCCGACGGCGCGCCGGGCCGGGACCCACGCGATCGCCAGCCGACATCTCAATACTCTTGGAGAGCTCACTTGAGCAAGAACGTGGCCGTCTTCGTTGACGTGGCCAACCTTTACTACTCAGCCCGCGGCCAGGACGTCGACGTCGATTACGTCGCCCTCCTCAAGGCCGCCACCAAGGGGCGCGACCTGATTCGCGCCTATGCCTATTCCGGGCTCGACCCGGAGAACGAAAACCAACGGAAGTTCATCGACTTCCTCAACAAGAACGGATACAAGGTCCTCACCAAGGACATTCGCAAGTTCGGCGATGGTCGCGTCAAGGCGAACCTGGACATCGAGCTGGTGGTCGACCTGTTCCGCCTCGCCGACCGGATGGACATCGCCGTGATCATCTCCGGCGACGGCGATTTCGCGCCCGCCATCCGAGCGCTGCAGGACAAGGGTGTGCGCTGCGAGGTCATCAGCTTCCGGCCCAACACGTCATCCGACCTGATCGCCGTCGCCGATGAGTTCATCGACATCATGAAGATCATCGGCATCGGTCGCGGCAAGAAGGAGGGCGAGAAGACCGATAAGGTCATGAGCGCTCCGCCGATGCCGGCCAAGGAGGTCGTGCCGGAGTTTGGATTCCGCGAGGCCTCTCCGTCCGTCGCCGCCGCCGCGCTGGCTGCGCTGCGGGAGGGCAAGGAGCCACGCGCCGCCACCTCGGGCAGGGGTCGCGGGCGCGGCCGCACGCGAGCCGAGCCGGCCGCCACCGATGAGGCGGCAGCTCCCGTTGCGGCCGTCGCGACCGACGCTGTCGGCGCCGAGGGAACGGCGGAGACGACCGAAGGCGGCGAGGTACGTCGCCGTCGTCGACGGCGCGGCGGACGAGGCCGCGGACGAGGACGGGCGCGCGCCCACGAGGCCGCGGCCGCGACCCCAACGGAGGGGACGGGCGAGATCGGCTCAGTCGAGGTGGATGACCTCTCGCAGTTGGGCGACGTCGGGTCGATGAGCGACCTGGGCGAGCCCGGCGAGGACCGCGAGTACACCTTCGAAGAGGCCGATGACGCAACACTGGCCGAGCTCGGGCTGCTCGACAATGCCCGGGCCGCGGAGCCGAAGGCGGCGCCGCGCCGCCGGACCCGTGGCGGGGCGGCGCCGAAGGCCGCCGGGACGCGTACGAGCGATGCGGCTGCGGACGCCGATGCGGCACCCAGTGGCGACACAGACCGACCCGCCTCTCGACGCCGCTCCCGCGCCGCCGCTGCTCCCAAGGCAGCCACCGACTCGGCCACTGCCGAGGCGGCGGCAAAGCCCTCGGCCAAGCCGCGAGGCCGATCACGAGCCGGGGCGCCGAAGGCCACCGGCGACGCATCTCCGGCGGCAGAGAAGCCGGCCGCGCGCCGGCCGCGCAGCTCGCCGAAGGCCAAAGACGACGCTCCCGAGGCCGGGGGCGAAGACGCACAGGGGATCTGGCAGCGCTTCCGCTCCGCACGGGGACAGGGCCGCTCGTCCTGACCGCTCGGTGACATGACGAAGGCCGGCCCCGAGTGGGCCGGCCTTCTCGTTGCGAGCGGCGATGGCGCGACGACTAGACCTTCTCGTCGCCCTCGGCCGCGTTGGCGTCGATTGGAGTCTCCGGCGTGGCGTCAGAGAATGTATCGCCCTCGCCGTTGGCACCTTCGCGCTGGAACAGCGGCGCCCACTCGACGTTACCCGCTGCCTCGCGGGCCTTCTCCGCCGCCTCGCGCGCCTTGACCGCCAGCTCATCGCGCATCTCGCGGCCCGGCTTCGGGGTGGTCAGCATGGCGACGATCGCACCGGCCGCGAGGCCGATCAGCATCCCGAGGAAGAAGGCAGCCCAGTGGCGCTCCTCACGCCGTTTGCGGATGCCGAGCCGAACAGCGGCGTCCTCGACCAGCTCGCGCCCGGCCGGAATGGCGGCTCCAGCCGCGCCCATCGCGACCGTCCGTCGGTTCCACAGCTGACGGAGCGACGGACGCACGTCGCGCTGCCACCTGCGGCGACCCCAGCCGGCCGCCTTGCGGCTCGCTTTGCGGACGCTCTTCTCGGCATCTCGACGCTGCGGCGCCGACTCGCGCCAGGCCTCAGTGGCCCGCGCGGAGACGACATCGGTAGCGTCTCCCACGGCGGCGGCCAGCTCGCGGCCACGCTGCGTGATCTGGTCCTTCACGTCTGCCTCGAGCACCTTCTCGAAGATAGAACGGACGGTCGTCGACGCCTGTTCGGGCATGTCGTCCTCCTCGTTGTCTCGGGCAGGGATCGGTGCACGAAGTATGCCACTGATGGACTGGCGCCCGCGCGGGCCGCCTTCTCGACGGCGGGTCCGGTTGCCAGCCGGCCGCCAGCGCGACGTGCCCTGGGGCGACCCGGCGGGCATGGGTCAGCAGCATCGCCGTCGGTCCATCACCCGGGACTTACCGCGCCCTTACTGGTGGCGCGCCCAAGCGTGCCTATCGGTCCGGTGCCGGCCCGCTCCTATACTCCGCCCGTGACGGCCTTGGAGGTCGACCCCGGTTTCCTGAGCCTCGGCCAGCCCAGCGCCCGTGCCGCCGCCCTGCGTGCCGCCGCGAGCGGTCGACTTCAGCGCACGTTGCTGGTGCATGGCCCCGCGGGCGCGGGCAAGGGCGCGTTCGTCGACGACCTTTTGGCTCTCCTCTTCTGCGTGGACGCTGACGCGGCGCGCAGACCGTGCAACGCGTGTCGTGGCTGTCGCGACGCGCGCGCCCGTCGTCACCCGGATCTCGCGATCGGCTCGCCGGAGCGATGGCGCGAGGAGCGCTCCACCGGCGAGAGCATCGTCTCGGTTGCGCGCCGCTGGCTGCTCGACAATGCCGGAGCGCCGGTGGCCGGGGAGCGCCGCGTACTCCTGGTCGAGGGCGTCGATCGGGCCAATGAGCAGATCCAGAATGCGCTGCTCAAGGCGCTCGAGGAGCCCTCCCCGCGGCAGATGTTCGTCCTCGTCGCCGATGAGGCGAGCCGACTGCTGCCCACGATCCGGTCCCGCGCCCAGTCGCTGCGGGTCGGGTCGGTGCCCCACGACGACCTGGTCGCGTGGCTCGTCGATCGCGAGCGGCTTCCCGCCGATCAGGCTGATGTGCTGGCCAGGATCGCGGGTGGGCTGGCCGGGCGAGCAATTGGATTCGCCCGGACCCCAACCCTGGTCGAGTGGCGCCGCCGGACCCAGGACCAGCTGCTCCAGCTGCTCGCACGCGGACGCGCCGATCGCTTCGCGTCGGTCCGTGAACTGCTGGACGAGGCGAGTCGAATGGGCGCCGCCTTGCCCGACGAGACGGAGGACGGCACCGAGGACGGCGGACAGCGGCCCGTGGCGGCGGAGCAGCGCGCGGCCGCACTGCTGGTCGTGGATGCCTGGCTCGGCCTCACGCGCGACCTGCTGGTGTCCGCCGCAGGACGCCCAGACCTCGCGCCGGCCGCTGGGTTGGTGCCGGAGGTGGAGGCGGCCGCCAAGCGACTGCCGGCCGGTCCACTCCTCTTCTTTGTCGAGCTTCTGGAACGGATCCGAGAGGGCCTGCGCCAGAACGCCGCGCCTCGGCTCGCCCTCGAGGTGGCGATGCTGGCCTGGCCGACGACCGATGCAGTGGCCGTTGCCGACGCTGCGAGCACCGAGGCGGCTGGCGCCGGAAGGCGATGACCCCCGAGCAACGAATGACCGCTCGCGTCATCGGCCGGGTGCAGGGCGTTGGCTACCGATGGTGGGTCCGCGGTCGAGCGAAGGAGCTGGGGCTGACCGGTTGGGTCGCGAACAACCCCGACGACCGGACGGTGGAGCTCGTGGCGGAAGTGCTGACGGCGGCGCTCGATGCCTTCGAGCTCCTGCTCTGGGCAGGCCCCTCTGCGGCGCACGTGGAGCGAGTCGATGCCTCGCGTGAGGCAGCGTCGGGTGGCTTCCAGGGGTTCGAGATCACTCGGCCGTGAACTGGCGGGCCATCGGCTGCGGAGTGGTGGCCGCCGCGGTCTTCGTCGCAGTTGGCCTGCTGGGCATGTCGCTCGCCTTCAGCCGGTTCGACGGATGCCCGCCAAGCCTGCAGTGGGCTGAGCGCGTCTACCTTCCGGACGG
>DASQFY010000110.1:0-16076 GCA_035632895.1 Candidatus Dormiibacterota bacterium | reverse complement strand
CTCAACGGGACGACCCCCAAGGGTCCCGACGGGCGCCCGCTCAACGGCCTGAAGTTCGACTTCAGCCGCGGCAATGTCACGATCAACGCAGACACGTTTGGCACCACGTCGGACGGCGTCTTCGCAGTGGGCGACTTCGTGACCGGCCCGGCCACGATCATCGAGGCGGCGGGTCGCGGCCGGTCCACGGCGCGGGCCGTCGACCGCTGGCTGGCCGGCGTGCGTGGCGACGAGCTCGAGGAGCTGCCCGTCATCAACCGCGCCACCGTCACCCAGGCGCTCGAGCACGACATGCCATGGGCTTACGACGCCATCGAGCGCCAGCACATCCCGATGGCCCCGCCGGAGCTGCGCCGCGACTTCACCAGCCTGGTCGAGGTCGGCTACGACACGCGAGGCGCGGTCGCCGAGGGCCAGCGCTGCCTTCAGTGCAACCACAACATCAACATCGATGGGCCGCGCTGTATCCTGTGCGGGCTCTGCGCCGACGTCTGCCCCGAGGGCGTGATCTACATGGTCGACAAGGCGCAGGTCGGCGGCGACGACCCGGAGATCGACCTCTTCCAGTCGTGGCCGCGCGGGATTGCCATGGTCATCGATGAGGAGCGTTGCATCCGCTGCAACCTCTGTGTCGAGCGGTGCCCAACCAACTGCATCACCATGGACCGGCTCGAGCTGGAGCGGTTCACCCCCGACGGGAAGGTGCTCTTGGAGAGCTACAAGGACAACGTGCTGGGGCAGATCGGTCAGGAGGCCGGGTTGGCGGTGGACCGATGAGCTTCCTGTGGCGGATCGTCATAGAGTCGCAGCTGTGGCGCAGCCTGTTCCGGCAGCCGTACCCCACGACCAGCCGCACCCGGGCGCTGGCGGTCATGAACAACGTGTTCCTGCACCTCCATCCGGTGCGGGTCAAGAAACACGCCATCCGCTACACGTACACCTTCTGCCTGGGCGGGATCAGCTTTTTCCTGTTCCTGGCGCTGACGGTGACCGGCGTCTACCTGATGTTCTTCTACGTCCCGTCGGTCACTCGCGCCTTCCAGGACATCCAGACGATCGAGAACTCGGTCGCCTTCGGCTCCCTCATCCGCAACATGCACCGCTGGGCGGCGCACCTGATGGTGCTGACGGTCTTCCTGCACATGATCCGCGTCTTCTACCACGGCGCGTACAAGCCTCCGCGCGAATTCAACTGGGCGATCGGTTCCCTGCTCCTGTTCATGACCCTCGCCCTGAGCTTCACCGGCTACCTGCTCCCGTGGGACCAGATCGCGTTCTGGGCGATCACAGTGGGCACCCAGATGGCGACCTACGCGCCGCTCCTGAACACGGAGTCGGCCTTCGTCCTGCTGGGCGGAATCGAGGTGGGACAGGGCACCCTGATCCGTTTCTACGTCCTGCACGTGATCGCGTTGCCCCTCCTCGCCGCCATCCTGATCGTCGTTCACTTCTGGAGGATCCGGAAGGATGGCGGCATCTCAGGCCCAGTCTGATGAAGGTGAACCGATGACGATCGAGAAGCGGCCGAACGCCACCGCCGACAAGAACGTCCCGACCCAGGCGCCCAATGTGCCCCTGGTCGAGCGGCCCGGGGGGCCGAAGCTGCCCGGTCCGCCGGGCGTCCCGGGCACCGAGCGCTTCCGCCTGCTGGCGTACGTCAAGCAGGAGTCCATGGTCCGGGTCGACAAGCGTCCCGATGAGACGGTCCTCACCTGGCCGCACCTGCTGCGCGCCGAGTTCGTGATGGCCTCGCTCATGAGCATCGTGCTGATCGTCACCGCTTTCCTGATCCAGGCGCCGCTGGAGGACATGGCGAACGCCGGTATCACCCCGCACGTGGCCAAGGCGCCCTGGTACTTCCTTGGCCTGCAGGAGATGCTCTCGTACTTCAACGCGACGGTTGTCGGCATCTTGTTCATGCCGCTCTACTTCATCGGCATCGCCCTGATCCCGTACCTCGACCGATCGCCCTACCGCGCCGCCCGTGACCGCAAGCTGGCCTGGGTCTTCTTCATGTGCCTCATGGTCGGCGGCCTGATCGTCACCTTCATCGGCTCCTTCTTCCGCGGCCCGGGCTGGAGCTGGGTCTGGCCGTGGGACGGGATCTTCTTCACGCTATGAGCATGCAGCCCTACGGCGAGGTCCGCGGCCCGCCCATTGGCGAGATGAGCCGCCGAACATTCATGCGGCGCGTGGTCGGCATCGGCGTCGGCCTGCTTTCGCTCGAGTTTCTGGCCGGCACGTTTGCCTTCCTCTGGCCGAACGTGCGGGAAGGGCTGGGTGGCAGGCTGGCGATCGGCAGCGCGGCGGACATCGCCACGCTGGAGCCGGAGTGGGTGCGCGGGCTGCCGTTCATCTACAACAAGGCCCGCCTCTTCCTGGTGAACGTGCCCGCCGCCAAGGGGCTGGTGGAAGGAGGGACCGGGGCGGAGGTCCCCGACCCGGGCGACGAGGTCCTGGCGCTGTATCGCAAGTGCCCACACCTCGGCTGCCAGGTGCCGCAGCTGTGCGACGCCAGCAAGTGGTTCGAGTGCCTCTGCCACGGCAGCAAGTACACCGTCCTCGGCGAGAAGCGCGACGGGCCGGCGCCGCGCGGCATGGACAGCTTCAGCGTCACGGTGGAGGAAGGCGTCTACGTGGTCGACACCAGCGAGGTCGTGGTCGGCCCTCCGATCGGCAGCATGGAGTTCGATCCCCGCACTCCCGACCAAATGCAGCACTGCGCCGGCTGACCGATGCGCCTCAAGACGCTGGGCGTCTTCCTGGTGACGGCGATGGCCTTCTTCACCGCGCTCTACTGGCTGACCGACACGAGCCGCCGCGATGCGGTCTTTGCTACGCAGGAGGAGGAGCTGCTCGCATTCGGGGAGCAGATCTTCGGGCCGGACACGCTGTTCGTGGAGGTGACCATGACGGCCGGCGCCATTGAGCCGGCCGAGGTGGAGATCCCGGTGAACGGCACCGTTCGCTTCGTCAACGAGACGGGGCAGGAGGTGGAGGTCACCGGCGGCGGCGCCGGCGCCTTTGAGCTGCCCGTCAACGCCGACGCCGACGCCACGCACCGCTTCACGACCGAGGGCACGATTCCGGTGACCAGCAGTGCCGGCGGCGCCCTCTCCGTGAGGGTCGGCCCCGAGGCGCTGAGCGAGGCCGCCGCCAACTGCGCGCGCTGCCACGGTGCAACCGGCATGGGCGGAGAGATTGGCAACACCGGGCGGCAGGCGCCGAACCTGCACAGCGTGTCGATCGCCAACAAGCTCAGAGTCAACGATCAGTACGTCAGGCTGGTGATCAGCTTCGGCGGCGTGGTCGTCTCCGGCGACGTCAATTCGCCGATGCCGGCCTGGAGCACCGAGGTCGGCGGGCCGCTGACCGTCGAGCAGATCGACGCGCTGACAGCATTGGTGGTCAGCTGGGCCACCGAGGCGGCGAGCCAATCGCAGCCGCCGGTGTCGAACACCCCCGAAGACGGTGCGCAAGTCTATACCTCGGCAGGTTGCGGCGGCTGCCATGGCTCCGATCTGGCCGGCACGGACATCGCACCCGGCCTGCTGAACATCGGCAATGAGCCGGTCACCGACGACCTGCCGACTCCGATCAGCCAGCTCGACAAGCTGGTGGCCGACTACGAGGCCGATCCCGGCAACATGCTCGAGCTGTGGATCCGCGATTCCGCCGGCAACTACAACGATGGAGCGGCGACCGGAATGCCGCCGCATCCGGAGGGCATCCTGAGTGAAGATGCGCTCCAGGCCCTGATCACCTTCCTCCTGACCCAGCAGCAGTAGGCCAACGATGACGAGCACCTACCTGAGCCCACCGCGCCGCGGCCTCGTGCTGCGGGTGCTGCGCGAGGTCGAGGACTTCATGAACTGGCTGCTGTACGGCTACGAGTCGTGGCTGGTGGCGCTGCTCAAGGGTGTCCCGCTCTTCCTGTTCATGTACTTCCTGATCTTCTACATCCCGAACTACGCCTACTACGCGGTGACGCTGTACGTGCTCCACTTCAGCCAGGACGTGGGCTTCCTGGTGGCCAATCTGATCGGCGGCGGCAACTTCACCCTGATCGTCATCCTGATCATCTGGACACAGGCGGCGCGCGGGCGGCGTGGCTTCTTCTGGTCGCTGATCCGCTACCTCGACTTTCTCCAGTACCTCCTGACCGTGCTGGTGCTGATCCCCTTCATGGTCTTCAACCTGGGCGGCGGCTCGCTCATCCCACCCGCATTCCCGATCAGGGCCCTCGCGCTCGGGGTGGTGGCGGCCGGGCTCGGTGCCATGGCCTGCGTCTACCTGTGGCTCGAGTACCGCCGCGTGACGCGCCGCGAGGCGGCAGCGGCGACGGCGGCCGGGTCCGCCTGGGCCGGCGGCTAGTCCGCCGAGACCCCGATCTCCCGCCGTCTCCTCATCCATCTCGCCTGGTCTGCTGCGATCCTGATCGCCGCCGGGGCGCTCGTCTTTGCGGAGCTGAGCGCGTCGTGCCCCGCCGGTGGCCCACTCGCCTTCGGCTCATGTGAGCGGGTTCGTCCGTTCGCGGTGAGCGTCGTGGTCCTCGCCGCGCTGCTGTACTTGGCCGGCCTGTCCGCGGTACTTGCCTGGACGAGTGGGTTGCTGCGTCGTGGTGTGGCCGATGCGCGGGCAGCCCGCGACTGGTACCTGCTGGCCGGAGCGCTCGGGCTGCTGGTGGCGCCGCTGCTCGCCTTCACGCTCGTCTCGGGCCTACGCTAGGACGCCGGTATTACGCGGCCGATTCCATCTCGAGGGTGTACCGCCCGGCGCGGGCGGCACCGTTGAGCTTCGCTCGACGGTAGAAGGCGCGCTGCGCGTCGGCCACGTTCGCCGGTTCGCCTGCCCAGGCCCTCAGCGCCGCCGTCTGCAGTGCTCGCCCGTACGAGAACGAGACCTGCCACGGGTGCGGTTGCCTGGCGTTGATGGCGTTCAGGTTCGCGGTCGCTTCCTCGTCGCGCTGGCCGCCCGACAGGAACACGATCCCGGGTACGGCGGCCGGCACCGTGCGGCGGAAGCAAGCGAGCGTTGCATCCGCGACCTCCTCTGGCGACGCCTGCTTTGGTGCGTCGGAGCCTGGGACGACCATGTTCGGTTTGAGCAGCATTCCCTCGAGACGTACCCGCTGATCGTGGAGCTCCGTGAAGACGGCGAGAAGCGTCAGCGAGGTAACCTGTGCCGCCTGTTCGATCGTATGGCTCCCGTCCATCAACACTTCCGGCTCGACGATCGGCGTGAGCCCCGCCTCCTGCGAAAGCGCTGCAAAGCGGGCAAGCGCGTGGGCGTTCGTCCAGATCGCGTACTTGCTGGGCATGCCCTCGGCGATCTTGATGACCGCTCGCCACTTCGTGAAGCGAGCCCCGAGGCCCCGGTACGCCGCAAGCCGCTCGCGCAGGCCGTCGAGACCCTCGGTGATCGTCTCCCCGGGCGCAAGCGCGAGGGGCTTCGCGCCCGCGTCAACCTTGATTCCAGGGATGATTCCGCGATCCATGAGCACTCGCGGGAACGGGGTGCCGTCGCTGGTCGCCTGCCGGAGCGTCTCGTCGAACATGATCACGCCGCTGATGAATTCCTCCATGCCTGGCGTCGTGAACAGCAGCTCGCGGTAGGCCCTCCGAGTCTCGGGCGTGGACTCAACGCCGACCGCCTCTAACCGCTTCTGGATCGAACCAGTGCTCTCGTCGGCGGCGAGGATGCCCTTTCCGGGGGCGACGAGTGCCCGTGCCGTCGTCTCGAGTTCGTTCATGACGGTCCCCTTGTCAGGCTGCTTGCGTGGAGAGCAATAGAGTGCCTGACTGTGGCTGTCCTCCGCAATCCACCGCTAGCGGACGCTAGCGGGCGCCGATCAGGCGCTTCAGCCCGGGCGTCCCCGCCACGGCGATCAGGCGCCGCACGGCGTTGGGCGACAGCCGAGCGAGCGCGCGCAGGGCGGTTGCCAGCTCCTCGGAGGAGAGGGCGTCGGCCAGGTCGAACAAGCGGCGCATGGTCGCGTCGTCGAGCTGTTCGAGGACCGCGAAAAGCGTCTTGGTCGTGCGCGGATCAGCCTCTACCACGGCGCCGACACCGCGATCGAAGAGGCGCACGAATCGGAGGAGGTCGTCCAGGCGCTCGCTGAGCTGCGCCAGCTCGGCGTTGCCGGCGTCGCGTCCCGCGCCCTGGCGCGCCAGCCGGACACAGCGCTCGATGAGCGGGATGACCGGGTCGGTCTCGCGCTCCTTGCGGGCCTTGGCCACACGACGGAACCACTCCCAGTGGTCGCCCACGACCTCGTAGGCCGCGGCGGCCGGGCCGCGCTGTCCGGTGCGTCGCGCGTGCGGACTGCGGTGAATGAGACCCCACTCCCGGCATTCCGACAGGGCCAGGCTCGCCGCGCGGTGCGACAGCCCCAGCGCACGGCGGATCTCCGGCTCGGTCAGCGGTCCCCCATGCGCAAGGAAGTAGCCCTGCACCGCCGCGGTCGATGGCGCGACGCCCCACGCGGCACCGATCTCGCCCCATGCGGCCGCGAAGGTGCGACGGATCTGCTCGGCGGTCGATTCGGTGGGGTCGGTGGATTCGGTCATACCTGCTCCCCGACGATAGCAGGTAGCCGCTTGCCGCTCCGACTGGCCCAGTTCATGCAGCCTTCCTGGGAACCAGGAGGTGACGATTATGCGAGCTGTCGAATGTCCGTGCGGCGAGTACGTCGAGGCACAGAGCGACGAGAAACTGTTCGACGAGGCCCGCCGTCACGCGGACTCGGAGCATCCGGATACGTATCAGGACAGCGAGCTGAAGATGCTGATCGCGACGGCCGGCTATGACGTCCGCAACGGCGGCGCCTGATCGGCGCCGGACACGGCAAGGCCCCGACGCAATGTCGGGGCCTTCGGCTTGGCCATTGAGGGATTTGGTCGGCTAGTGGCAGCCGCCAGCCTTGGCGGGGGAGCCATCGGTATTGAACGAGGAGCCGCAGGCGCAGCTGCTGACCGCGTTCGGGTTGTTGATCGCGAAGCCAGAGCCCATCAGCGAGCCGACGTAATCGATTTCGGCGCCCGCGACGTGCTGGACACTGAAGGCATCGATCACGACCGGTACTCCGGCATGGTCCTCGACGCGATCGTCCTCGGCGATTCGATCGTCGAAGGCGAGGCCATAGCTGTATCCGGAGCAGCCGCCGCTCTTGACGAAGAGGCGGAGGGCTGCGTCCGACTTGCCCTCGCGGGTCCGGAGCTCGACGACCTTCTGGGCGGCGGCTTCGGTGAGCGAGACGAGCTGCTCGTCGGTCGGCGCCGGAATCGCCGGCGGAGTCGGCTGCGGCGTGGTCTCGGGCATCGTCATGAGCTGTTGATTCTCCTCTGGCGCGGCGTGCGCCACGTGCAGGAACGTTCGCTTCGGAAAGTATAGCAGCGGTCAAGCGCAATCTCGCAATGACCCGATCGGCGCGCCTCTCGTGGTCCGGGCGGCAGTGGCGTCGGTCGCATCGGTATAGTGCCAGCGTGAAGCTTGCCAGCCGCATGGAGCGGATCGGCACCGAGACCGCGTTCGAGGCGGCGGCGCGCGCCCGCGCGCTCGAGGCGACCGGCCGCAGCGTGATCCACCTTGAACTCGGCGAGCCGGACTTCGACACCCCGCGTCATATCAGCCAGGCGACGATCCGCGCCCTGGTCGAGGAGCGTCAGACGCACTACCCGCCCGCCACCGGGATCGCGCCGCTGAAGGAGGCGATCGTCGCCGACGTGCTCCGTTGGAAGGGGCTCCAGACCACCCCCGAGCAGGTGATCGTCACACCCGGCGCCAAGCCGATCATGTTCTACGCCATGCTCGCCGTCGTCGACGAGGGCGACGAGGTGATCTACCCGAACCCCGGCTTCCCGATCTACGAGAGCATGGCCCGCTACGTTGGCGGCACCCCGGTCGCGGCGCCCCTGCGCGAGGCCAACGAGTTCCGCATGGACGTGGCCGAGGTGGCGAGCCTGGTCACCGACCGCACCCGGATGATCGTGCTGAACTCGCCCCACAATCCGACCGGCTCGATCCTGACCGAGGACGACCTGCGCGAGATCGCCCGCCTGGCGGTCGAGCACGACCTGGTGGTACTGGCCGACGAGATCTACGGCCGCCTCCAATACGAGGGCGAGCCGTTGTCGATCGCCACACTGCCAGGCATGGCCGAGCGCACGATCACCCTCGACGGCTTTTCCAAGACGTTCGCCATGACCGGCTGGCGCCTCGGCTACGGGATCGTGCCGGACTGGCTCATCGCATCCTTCAGCCGGCTGGTGATCAACAGCGTGAGCGGCACGAACGCCTTTGCGCAGGCCGGCGCGATCGCGGCCCTGAGCGGGCCACAGGATGAGCCGGAGGCGATGCGCGTCGAGTTCGTCGCCCGTCGCGCGTTGATCGTGAAGGGGCTGAACGCGATCGCAGGAGTCGGGTGCGTCATGCCGCACGGCGCGTTCTATGCGTTCCCCAACGTCGGTAGCTTCGGCCGCAGCTCGGCCGAGATCGCCGATCACCTGCTCTACGATGCTGGCGTCTGCGGTCTGGCCGGCACTGCCTTCGGCGAGCATGGTGAGGGCTACATCCGCTTCAGTTACGCGAACAGCCGTGAGAACATCGAAGGGGCCCTCGACCGCATCGCCGAGTCACTGGCCAAGTTGGAGCGCACCGGCCAGCTCGCCACGGCGAGATCCGCGTAGCCCGATGGTGGACCGGCCACGCGTCTTCGTCGCCCGGCGCATCCCGGACGAAGGGCTGGACCCGATCCATGCCGCCACGGCCATGGACCTGTGGGACGACGACCTGCCGCCGGCCCGCGACGAGCTGCTGCGCCGCGTGCGGGGGGTCGACGGGATCGTCACGCTCCTCACCGATCGGGTCGATGCCGAGCTGCTGGACGCCGCCGGCCCGCAGCTGAAGGTGGTCAGCAACATGGCGGTCGGGTTCGACAACCTGGACGTGCCGGAGCTGACGCGTCGTGGCATTCCGGCCGGCAATACCCCGGGCGTGCTGACCGAGACCACCGCCGACCTGGCCTTCGCGTTGCTGATGGCGGCGGCTCGCCGCCTGGACGAGTCGAGTCGCTACGTTCGTGCCGACCGTTGGCAGACCTGGGGGCCGATGCTCATGCTCGGCGAGGATGTTCACGGCGCGACGCTGGGAATCGTTGGCTTCGGACGCATCGGCCGGGAGATGGCGCGCCGCGGCTCCGGGTTCGGGATGCGGATCGTCTATCACGACGTGCACCCCGCGACGCCGGAGGACGAGGCCGAACTGGGTGGGGCGAGGGGCGTGGGGATGGACGAGCTCCTGGCCGAGTCCGACTTCGTAACGATCCACGTCAACCTGACCGACGAGACCCGCCACCTGATCAACGCCGAGACCCTCGAACGCATGAAGCCGAGCGCCGTGCTGGTCAACACCTCGCGCGGGCCGGTGGTGGACCAGACGGCGCTCTACGAGGCGCTGCGCGACGGCAAGATCTTCGCCGCCGCGTTGGACGTCACCGATCCGGAGCCGATGCGCGCCGACGACCCGCTCCTTACCCTCGACAATTGCCTGGTGGTGCCGCACATCGCGTCCGCCTCGCGAGTGACACGAGGACAGATGGCGGCCATGGCCGCGGCCAACCTGCTGGCCGGGCTCCGCGGAGAGCCACTTCCGAACTCCGTCAACCCCGAGGTCAATCCGTAGTGCCCGACCTGCGTCCGCACCCGTATGAGCATCAGCCTCCCCACCGCCCGGCACGGCTCCCGCGTCGCACCAAACCGCCGCCCGAGCGGCCTGATCCGCCCGACCTGCGCCTCCTGCTGTTCGTGGGGGTCGCCCTCGCGGCCGTGCTGGCGGCGCTGGCAACGCCCTACCTGGTCAGCTATCTGCTTCAGGCGCTGAGCGGGGGCTAGGTGCCCCGTCGCGAGCCGTCCAGACCAGGACCCGCTCGCCGTCGACTTTGACCGCCGGCCGGATGAGGGCCGGCAGCTCGATCGGGTAGGCCACCTCGTCGCCGCGATAACCGCCGGTCTCCCGCCAGCGGCTGCGACCGTTGGCCAGCTCGCCCTGCATGTCGAAGCTGGCGCCGTGGCACGGGCAACGCAGGTCGCGCCACGCAGCGCGGAACTCGAGCGTGCAGCCCATATGCGTGCAGACCGAGCTGAGGCCGCGGATCTCGCCGGCGTCATTTACCACGTAACCGTCGAACGCCGTGGTGCTGAATCGGACTGCCGCGCCGGGCGGAAGGTCCGCGACGGTCGCGACCGGCTCCCACACCCCGTCGCCGGCGACCAAACCTCCACCGTCGTCCCAGATCGGATCGCGGTCGGGCTGCCGGCCAAGGATGGTGGCGCCGAGCGCGCCGGCGGCGAGGCCGGCGGCCCCGACCAGTCCGCCCTGCAGCAGCTGCCGGCGAGTGAGCCTGATCCGCCTGCTGCCCGGCCCGTCGGTTGCGTCGCGTCGTACGGGAAGGGGCACCTGGACAGAGGCGATGCCCTGGTCCGCCTGGCGCATGCGCAGCCGCAGTTGGTCGACGAATGCCGGGTCGGGGGCACTCTCGGCGGGGTTCGCGGCGGCCGCGACTTCCGCCGCCAGGCGCGCCATCTCGGCCTCGTCGCCATCGGCGACGTCATCGGGCGATGGGCGACCGTTGGCCAACAGCGCGTCGAGATAGCGCTCGAAGCGCTCCGCCCGCTGCTCTTCGCGGTCCTCAGCCATCGTCGTCTCCCAGGAGCGCTGCCTTGCGAAGGGCACGGTACTGCAGAATCTTGGCGTTGCCGTGGCTGATTCCCATGCGATCGGCGGTTTCGGCCACGCTGAGGCGGTGCAGGAAGCGCAGCTCCAGGACCTGGGCGTAGCGCTGCGGAAGCTGCGCCAGCAGCTGGCGCACGCGGTTGATTGCCACGCCGTCCCTGGCGTCGTCCGCGGCGTGGTCGCGGCTGACGACGGCCATCGGTTCCCAGCCGGGGGCCACGTAGTCGGCGCCGATCACCGGCAGCCGATAGAACGCGCGCCAGTAGTCGGCGATGGCGTTCTGGCTGACGCGGTACAGCCAGCTGGCAATCTGCCCCGGGTCGCGGCTGGTGTCGAGCTGCTCCACCGCTCGCACAAACACCTGGGCGGTCAGGTCTTCCGCGTCGGGCCGGTTGCCGACGCGGGCATGGATGAACCGATAGATGGGCACCACATGGTGGTCGTAGATCTCCTCGAAGCGGCCGTGGTCGACGGCGGGACGGGCGTCAGGATCGGCCATCGAACCGAATCTACGCGGCCGGTTACGCCGGCGGGCTAGATGCCGTTGCGCGGGCGCAGCGGGGAGAGCAGGGCGGCGACCTCCTCCAGAAAGCGCGCATCGGTCTCGTCGTAGGCTGATGCGTCCGAACCGTCGATGTCGATCTCGCCGACGACCTGGCCCTCGGCGAAGATGGGGACCACGATCTCGCTCTGAGTGCTGTCGAAGCAGGCCAGGTAGCGGGGGTCCGCAGTCACGTCATCCACGATCTCGGTCCGGCCCGACTGCGCCGCCGCCCCGCAGATCCCGACCCCGATCGGGATGCGGGTGTGCTCCGTCGCCTCCGGACCGATCCACGGCCCGAGCACCAGCTCAGCGCGGTCGGGATCCAGCCAATAGATGCCGATCCAGTCGTAATGGCCGAAGCGATCGTGAAGCAGCTCGACGACCCGTTGTGCGGCGGCCTCCGGTCCGGGTGCCTCGGCGACGATGGTGCGGACCACGTTGAGCGCGTCACCGTGCTCGACGGGACGCTCCTCTGCCACGGGATGGCTCACTGACGGACGGCCCAGCGCTCCGCCCAGCGGTCTATGCCGTCGATCGCGCGCCGCAGATCGCCACCCTTGGTCGTGAGCGAGTACTCGACCCACGGCGGCATCTCGGACACGATACGGCGATCGATCAGTCCCTCGTCCTCGAGCAGCTTCAGCCGCTGCGAAAGGGTCGCCGAATTCGCCCCGCCGAGGGCGTCCTGCAGCTCGCAGAAGCGCTGCGTCCGCGCGCCGAGCTCGCGCACGATGCGCAGGACCCATTTTTGGCCGAGCACGGTGAGGGCGGTCGTGGCCGCCGACTCGGCACGTTGCGCCGCCGCGCGCCGCTCGGCGCGAGAGCGGTGCGCTGCGGGGGGCGAGGCGTGGAGCCCGGCGTCCATCAGGCGCCGGACGATAGCACCGCCCTCCGGGCGAAGCAACCTGAGCCTGGAAGCGCCTACTCGACTTGGATCGCCGTTTGCATGGAATCGTGAATAGGGCGCCCCCCGGCTGCCCCGTCCAGGCTGCACGGTAGGCGCCCACTGCGTCATACGCCGCCGGTTTCGCGCATTTGACTCCGTCCTGTGGCAGCCGCACACTCTGCGGCACCCACGACCTCAGCCCCGCGCGTCGAGCATGCCGCAGACCACGATCTACGCCGCACCCCGCAGCGCCGGGCCGCAGACCCCGCCCCCGGCGGTCGCCACGGTCGAGCTGGCGCGCCTCTTCGGGAGGAGCGCAGCGCTCGCCGGCGTCTCGCTGCGAGTCGAATCCGGCCGCACCATCGCATTGCTCGGGCCGAACGGCGCCGGCAAGACAACCCTGCTGCGGATCCTGGCCACCGCCATTCGCCCTTCCTTCGGCACTGCCGCGGTCGCCGGCTTCGACGTGGCGGCCGCCCCGGAGCTGGTCCGTCCGCAGGTCGCCTACCTGTCGCACGCTACCGGGCTGTATGACGACCTGACCGCCGAGGAGAACCTGCGCTTCGCGGCAACCATGCTCGGACGCGCAGACGGGCCCGATGCGACCCGCATGGCGCTCGACGAGGTGGGTCTGGCGACGGTCGCGCGCGACCGGGTGCGCGGCTTCTCGGCGGGCATGCGGCGACGCCTGGCGCTGGGGCGGCTGCTCCTGTCCAGGACGCCGCTCGTGCTCCTGGACGAGCCCCACGCCGCTTTGGACGCCGAGGGGATGCGGCTCGTCGACCGCCTCATGGCGCGCTGGCGCGACGCCGGCGTGACGGTCCTGGTCGCCTCGCACCAGGCCGAGCGCGTGACGCGGCAGGCGGATGGCTGGGCCCGCCTGGACGGTGGCCTGCTGCTCGAGGTTGGCGGCGAGGGGGTCAGCGCGATTACCGCGACGCGCAGCGCGCCGCCCCTGCGTGCCCCGGCGGCGGTGCACCGATGAACACCCTGCGTGCCGACGCGGCGGTCGCCTGGGCGATCGCCCGCAAGGACGCCCTGGCCGAGCTGCGCGGCCGCCAGGCGGTCGGCTCGACCCTCTTCTTCGCCGCGCTCGTCCTGCTCCTGTTCGGGTTCGCGCTGGGACCCGACTCCCGGCGGCTGACCGAGGCGGCGCCGGGGCTGCTCTGGCTGGCGATCGTGTTCGGCGGCCTGCTGACCGTGGCGCGGCTCCATCAGCTGGAGGCCGACGATGACGCCCTCGAGGAGCTCGCGCGCTACCCGATCGAGCGGCGCGCGATCTACGCCGGCAAGGCGCTCGCCGGGCTGGGCGCCATGCTCGTGCTCGGCGGCGTGCTCCTGCCGGTGGTCGCCATCCTGTACGGCATCGACCTGGCCGGCGCCTGGCCGGCACTGGTCGCCACGCTGCTGCTGGGCGCCATCGGCTTCGCCGCGGTGGGTACCTTCTATGCGGGCGTGACCGTGCGGATGCGCGCCCGGGAGGTGATGCTGCCGCTGCTCATGCTGCCGGTCATCGCGCCGCTGCTGCTGGCCGCGGTGAAGGCCACCAGCGCCGCCCTGGGCGGCGATCCCTTCGGCGAGCTCGGCGCCTGGCTCCAGCTGCTGGCCGGATTCGACGTGGTGATGCTCGTAGCCGGGGCGGCGACCTACGGCTACCTGCTGGAGGAGTGATGCCCGTCCGACTGCTGGGAATCATCGGGCTCGTCGGGGTGGTGGCCGCCACGATCTTTGGCCTGTTCGTGGTTCCGCCTGACGGCAACCAGGGTGACGCGCAGCGAATCATGTACCCGCACGTGGCGTCCGCCTGGCTGGCCTACGGCTCGTTCGGCGTGACGGCGCTGGCCGGCATCGGGTACCTGTGGAAGCGCGACCTGCGCCTCGACGCGGTTGCGGTGTCGGGCGCCGAGATCGGGGTCATGTTCACCGCCTTCGCGATCTGGGGCGGCATGATGTGGGGTCGCCCGGTATGGGGCGTCTTCTGGCAGTGGGAAGACCCGCGCCTGACCACCACCGCCCTGCTGCTGGCGCTGTACGTCGGCTACCTCCTCTTCCGGCGCCTGACCGATGACCCCGCCAGGCGAGCGGCGCGCGCCGCCGTGGTCGGCGTGGTGGCGGCCATCGACATCCCGATCGTCCACTTCAGCGTCGAGTGGTGGCGCGGCCTGCACCAGGGCCCGACCATCGGCTCCCCGGACCGGATCCTGAACCCGTCCGCACCCCTCCAGTTTGTGATTGCGCTGGTCTCCATGGTCGCCGCCTTCACGGTCGTGTGGTTGTACCTGATGATCCGGCGCTACCAGCTGGCCCGGATCGAGTGGCAGATTGAAGAGCACGGGCGGCTCGGCCGCATCAGCGCCGCCCGCCGTGCGGCATCGGTTGCGGTCGGCGGCTCAGCCGAGGAGGGCGCCCGGTGAGTGACGTCGGCTTCGTGGTCGCCGCCTACGGCGTGATCCTCGGCGGATTGGGGATCTATGTCGCGACGCTGCTGCGCCGGTTGCGCGCCGCTCGTGACGCCTCGCTCCACATCCGCCGCGAGGCCGAGGCCGCGCCGCTGCCCGACCGCCCGGCATGAGCCTGGCCACCCCGGTCACGCCGCCGATTGCGCAACGCCGGCGGCGCTGGGGCATCGTGCTCGGGGTCGGCGTGATCCTGGCCACGCTCGGCTACCTTGCCTTCAGCGGGATCAGCAGCGCGCTGGTGTACTACCTGACCCCTTCCGAGCTGCTGGCGCGCGGTGAGACGGCAATCGGGCAGTCCGTCCGCCTGGGAGGCCTTGTCAAGGACGGGAGCGTTCAGGGTCCAGCCACGGACCTCACCTTCGTGCTGACCGATGGCACCCACGAGGTGACGGTGCACAGCACGGTGGCTCCCACCACGTCGTTCCGCGAGGGGGTCGGGGCCGTCGTGGAGGGCGAGATGACGGTCGCGGGGGTCTTCGAGGCGACCCAGGTGATCGTCAAGCACGACGAGAACTACGTGGTTCCCAGCGAGGGCCAGCTCCCCTCGCAGGTGATCGACCCCGGCGCATGATCCCGACCCTCGGGCACGTGGCCGTGGTGGTCGGGCTGGCGGCCACCCTGTTCGCCGCCGGCGCGTTTACGGTCGGTGCACGTCGCGGCGATCCGCGTCTGGTGGCGCTCGGCCGGAGGGCGATGCTCGCCGCCTTCGGGCTGGCCGCGCTCGCCTGCGCCGCGATGGTGATCCTGCTGCTGAGCCACGACTTTTCGGTTCGCTACGTGGCGCGCAACAACGCCACCAGCACCCCGCCGTTCTATTCGGTCATCTCGCTCTGGGCGGCGCTGGAAGGCTCGATCCTGTTCTGGACGCTGCTGGCCACCGGCTGGGCGGCGCTCGTCCTGCACCGCTACCGCGACCGAGCCTCAATCCTGATGCCGTGGGTCGGCGTCACCCTCGCGCTCGTCGCCGCGTTCTTCTTCGCAGTCATGGCCTGGCCGGGCGACCCGTTCGTCCGCATCACGCCGGTGAGCGCCGAGGGGAATGGCCCGAACGCTCTGCTGCAGAACCACCCGTTCATGGGTCTCCACCCACCGCTCCTATACCTGGGCTACACCGGCCTGGCGGTTCCGTTCGCCTTCGGCGTCGCCGCCCTCGTCACGCGACGCACCGACGAGGCGTGGCTGGGCATGGTCCGACGCTGGACGCTGCTGCCGTGGATCTTCCTGACCGCCGGCATCGTGGCCGGCGCATGGTGGAGCTATGCCGTGCTCGGCTGGGGCGGCTACTGGGCGTGGGACCCGGTCGAGAACGCGGCGCTGCTGCCCTGGCTGACGGCGACCGCCTTCATCCACTCCTCGATGGTCGCCGAGCGGCGCGGGACACTCCGCGTCTGGGCGCACGCGCTGGTGATCGCCACCTTCGTGCTGACCCTGGTCGGGACGTTCCTCACCCGCTCCG
>DASQFY010000109.1:0-3557 GCA_035632895.1 Candidatus Dormiibacterota bacterium | reverse complement strand
CCAGGCGCGTCTTTCCGGTCCCTCCCGGCCCGGTGAGGGTGAGGAGGCGGCCGTCGATCAGCAGCTGACGCGCATCGGCGATCTCGCGATCACGGCCCAGGAACGAAGTGAGCTGCGTGGGCAGGTTGTTCGGAACGGCGTTCAGCGTGGCGAGCGGCGGGAAGTCGGCCGGCAGGCCCTCGACCACCAGGACCGAGAGCCGTTCCGGGCGCGACAGGTCCTTGAGCCGATGCTCACCCAGCTCGCGCAGGGCCACGCTCTCAGGCAGCGCGCCTTCTACCAGGGCGCTGGTGGCGGCCGAGATGAGCACCTGGCCACCATGCCCGGCGCCCGCGATCCGTGCGGCGCGATGCACGTCCAATCCCACGTACGAGCCGCCACTGATCAACCCCTCGCCGGTGTGGACGCCCATGCGCACCCGAACGGCGGCTTCGTCCGGCCACGGCTCGGCGGCGAGGCCTCGCTGCGCGGCAACAGCGGCCGCGACCGCCTGGACGGGACGCTCGAAGACGACGAAGAACGAGTCGCCCTCGGTCCCGATCTCGGTGCCATGGTGCGCGACCCACGCCGCTCGCGCTATCTCACGGTGTCGCTCGAGAAGCGGAGGCCAACCAGGGCCGAGGTCCTGTGCCAGGCGCGTGGAGCCCTCGATGTCGGTGAACAGGAAGGTGACGGTTCCGGTGGGAAGCTCGGTCACGGCCACGCGGCCAGTTTCGGGCGCGCGGCGCCGCGCAGCAAGTCCCGTTACCCTGCCCGGGTGACCACACCGGCGCGCGGAGCGCTGCTCAGCAATCCGTTCGCGGCGCTCGCTGAGCGGCCCGTTCTGGCCGCCGTGCTGGGCGCTTTGAGCATCGCCTGGAGCGGGATCCTCGTGCGCTTCGCCGACGTGGAGCCGTCCACGGCGGCCTTCTTCCGCTGCGCGTACGCACTGCCCTTCCTCGGCCTGTTGGCCCTGGCCGAGCGACGGCGATATGGGCCGCGGCCGGCAAGCCAGCGCTGGCTGGCGCTGCTGGCGGGCGTCTTCCTGGGAGTCGACCTGGTGGCGTGGCATCACACCATCGGCCTGGTGGGGGCCGGGCTGGCGACCGTGCTCGGCAACACCCAGGTCGTGATCGTAGCGGTGCTGGCGTGGCTCATCCTCGGAGAGCGACCGTCCGGCCGGACGCTCGTTGCGCTGCCGATCGCCATGCTTGGGGTGGTGCTGATCTCCGGCCTCGTCGGTTCCGGGGCTTACGGCCGCGATCCGCGTCTCGGCGTTCTCCTGGGGCTGCTGACGGCGTTGGCGTACGCCGGCTTCCTCCTCGTCCTGCGGCGTGGCAACGCCGACGTGCGCACGCCGGCCGGCCCGTTGTTCGAGGCAACCCTGGCTTCCGCGCTCACAGCGATTCTCATCGGCCTGCCACTGGGCGAGGTGGATCTCGTCCCGGCCTGGCCCGCGCACGCGTGGCTGCTGGTATTGGCAATCACCTCGCAGGTCGTCGGCTACCTGTTCATCAGCATCTCGCTGCCACGCCTGCCGGCGGCGCTCACCAGCGTGATCCTGACCCTCCAGCCGGTGGCCTCGGTCCTTCTGGCGATGGTCCTGCTGGCGGAGGCGCCGTCCGCCGTTCAGCTGCTGGGCGGCGCCGCGATCCTGGTCGGTCTGCTGCTGGCCACCGTGAGGCGGCGTAACGAGCCGCCGCGCATGGCGGTGGACGAACGGGAGTTCGGGTAGGGCTGCCGAGCCCTTATCGGGCCGAATCCGACCCAATTCGGGCCTTCAGCCGTCCATCTACTGCCAGCGGCAGTACGGAGTGGATCAGTCCGTCGCCAGTGGCGCCAGCGACGCGGCGATGCGCAGCGCGTCCTCGAGGCCGGGAGCGCCCTCGATACGCAGCGTCAGGCCGGCCTGCTCCCACACGAGCGCGCTCCCGACCAACCGCAGCGTCTCCTCCACCCTCTGGCCGTCGGCGTCGCGGTAGAAGTAGAAATGCTCGCCGCCCTCGATCCAGTAGCCCGGCGCGCCGTTGACGATCGTCGACTCCACGCTGACGCCGGAATCCAGCATCTTCTCGAAGGTATCCGGGCCGATGTCGGCGCGGAACTCGGTCAGGACGAGGCCGATGCCACTCTCAGGATCGGCCGGCAGGCCAGGCCGATCGCCCCAGATCAGGGCGAGAGCGCCGCCGGACGGCGGCTCGGCCACGTAGGCGTGGTCCGGTACGCCAAGCTCGGGAAGGGTCGGGGCAAGTGGTGCGAAGGCGAGCCGGTCCCCGACCTGATCGAGCGCGACGCGGTCGCCGAACGCCCGTTCGTTCACTGCCCCATCGGGCAGCGGCGAGCCCGGCAGCGGTTCGCCGAAGGTGATGCGCAGTCCGCCGAGCGCGAAGCCGATGGCCGCCGCCAGGCCCGCGACCAGCAGCGCGGCCACCAGGCCGAGCGCCAGGCCACCGCGCAGCGGCCGGCCAAACGACCAGGACGGACGCGCCGCCGGCTCAGAGCGAATCGCCACACCGACCGCCGTTGCCAGCGCGGGCGTGGGCGGGAACTGCAGCGACGCGCCCAGGTCTGCCAGCGCCTCGCCCAAGGCCAGCTCGTCAAGCGCGTGGAGGGGTGGGCTGCCGCGATCAGTCATCGGTCGCCATCACATCGGTCGCCATCACCTCGCGAAGCCGACCCATGGCGCGCGACAGGCGGGACTTCACCGTCCCACGCGCCACCCCCAGGGCTGCCGCCATCTCGGCCTCGCCCTGTTCGGCGAACCAGCGCAGCGCGATCACCAGACGGTCCTCCTCCCGCAACCGGTTGAGCGCGGCAAGCAGCTCCCGCCGCCGCTCGTCGGCCAGGACCGCCACCTCGGGCGATGGGGCCGCACCGTCCGAGGGGCGGTCCTGCGCAACCCGCAGCGCGAGGCTCGTGCGGCGCGTACTGCCACGCCGTCGGTTGCGCGCCGCGTTGGCCACAATCTGCATCAGCCATGGCCGCGGCTCGGCTCCGGACCGGAAGCGGGGCAGGGCGTGCCACGCTCGGAGGAATCCCTCCTGGGTGGCGTCGCGCGCCTCGTCTGCGTCGTGGCAGACCAGGTAGGCGACGCGGAACGCGAGCTGCTCGTATCGGCGCACCAGCTCCTCATAGGCGGCCACGTCCCCGTGGCTTGCCATCTCGATCAGTTCTCGGTCGGTCAGTGGACGGCCCTCCACCGTGCGCCATCGGTACACCCCCCAGCCAGCGCCGGTTCCCGGCCCCGGAAGTATCGTTGTAGGCCGATGTCGACCGGTACCCGCCTTCTGACCGGCAGCGGCAGGCTCCTCATGCCGGAGCCGTATGCCGGAGCGCAACCGTGGGGAATCCTCGTGCGCCACAGCCAGATCGAGCGCGTCGGGTCACGGGCAGAGCTGCCTGATGCCGACGACACGCAGGATCTCGGCGCCGCGCTCGTCACACCTGGACTGGTCGATGCGCACACCCACCCGGTCTTCGCCGGCGACCGGTCGGACGAGGCGGCAGCCCGGCTGGCCGGGGCGACGTACGACGGCGGCGGGATCCTGCGCACCGTAGCTGCCACGCGCGAGGCGTCG
>DASQFY010000108.1:0-7166 GCA_035632895.1 Candidatus Dormiibacterota bacterium | reverse complement strand
CAAATACGGCTACCTTCCGGAGCGGGCGCTGCGCGTCATCAGCGACCGGATGACCATCCACTGGGCGCAGGTCTTCGGGGCCGCAGGGCTCGGCGGCTTCCGGCTGCTCCCCGCCGAAGGCCACGTGGTCACGGTATGCAGCTGCGCCGCTTGTCGATTCGCCGGTGGCGACGCGCTGCTGGAAGCGCTGTCGGGAGAGCTCGAGATCCGTCCCGGCGACTCGACCGACGATGGCGCATTCACGCTCGAGACCGCCGACGACGTCGGGGCCGGCGCACTGGCTCCGGCCATCCGGCTCGACACACTGGTCTACGGTCCGCTCAGCCCCGAGCAGGCCCGCCACCTGGTCCAGCAGCGACGCCGGGCCGACACCCGCGCGGCGGTGCGCGCCGGCCGGGCGAGCTGAGCCGGTGAGCGCCAACGGGGCCGCCGGCCTCTCACCCCAGATCCGCATCCTGCCCGCCGGCGAGCGCCGCCTGCTGGCCGACATCGGTCGCGTCGATCCCGACAGCCTGGCCTCGTACCGCGAGCACGGCGGCTACGCCGGGCTGACTCGCGCAGTCGAGCAGCTGGGGCCCGAAGGGGCGATCGCCGAGATCGAGGCGGCCGGCCTCCGCGGCCGCGGGGGCGGCGGCTACCCCACCGCCGAAAAGTGGCGCGCGGCGCGTGCCGGCGACGCGACTCGGAGGGTGGTCGTCGCCAACCTGATGGGCGCCGACCCCACCGCGCTCGGCGACCGCGCCCTGGCCGAGGGGAGCCCGCATCTCGTGCTGGAGGGCCTGCTGATCGCCGCCTTCGCGACCGGCGCCTCGGAGGCCATCCTGGCGGTTCGTCGCGACTGGACGGCCGCCATCCAGCGCCTGCGGGGCGCAGTGGCCGAGGCCGAGACGGCTCGCCTGGCGGGCTACCTGGTGCTCGGCACGGACTTCTCCTGCCAGGTCAGCGTGTGGGAAGGCTCCGGCGCGCTGGTCGCCGGCGAGGAGACGGCGCTGCTGGCCGCGCTGGCCGGCGATCGCGGCATGCCGGTCATCCGGCCCCCGTACCCGACCGAGTCCGGCCTGGGCGGCGCACCGACGACGGTGCAGGCCGGCGAGACGCTGGCCCACGCGGCCTGGATCCTGCGCCATACGGCGAAGGCGTTCGCCACCGTCGGTTCGGCGGCGAGCAAGGGCACCAAGCTGGTGAGCGTCTTCGGCAAGGTGGCGGAGCCGGGCCTCCTGGAAGTGCCACTCGGGACGCCGCTGGGCGAGATCGTGGCGATGGCCGGCGGCTCGAGCGGGGCGACCAAGGCGGTCTTCGCCGGCGGCGCCGGTGGCGGCGCGCTGGCGGCCGACGAGCTTGACACCGCCTATGACTACGAGCCGCTGCACGATGCGGGCGCCGGCATCGGGCTCGGTGCATTCCTTGTCACCGACACCGCCACCTGCATGGTCGACACCGCTCGCTTCTTCCTCGACTGGTCGAGCCGCGAGGCGTGCGGCAAGGCTGTTCCCTGCCGCATCGGCACCAAGCGCCTGGTCGAGACGCTTGATCGGATCCTGGCCGCCACCCCGCGGCCGGACGACTTCACCCTGCTGCGGGAGCTGTCTCGCAAGATGGCCGATACGGCGCTCTGCAAGCTGGAGGCGCGCGCGCCGGGGCCGATGCTCACCACCCTCGACCGCTTCCCCGACGAGTACCGCGCGCACGCCGAGCGCGGCGAGTGCCTGGCCGGCGCCTGTCACATCGCCGCCGTTCCGCCGCTGGTCATGCCGCTCGAAGGGCTCAAGTAGGATGGGCAGGCGATGAGCTTCGCGACCAACGGCAACGGCAAGGGGCAGCTCCGCCCGGAGGACTACGCCCCCATCTGGCCGATGGTGCCCGGCACGCGCGAGATCGGCGTCACCATCAACGGCCAGCAGATCCAGGTGGAGGAGGGCCAGACCATCCTCCAGGCCTGCCGAGTGCTGGGCATCGAGATCCCGACCCTCTGCTACGAGCCCAAGCTGGCGCCGTACGGCGCCTGCCGCATCTGCGTGGTCGAGGTCGAGGGGCAGGAAGAGACTCCCATCTCGTGCGGCACGCAGATCGCGGAGGGGATGGTCATCACCACCCATTCGGATCGATTGGTCGAGAACCGCCGCATGGTGCTGGAGCTGATCTTCTCCGACCACGACGCCTACTGCCTGCCGCCCTGCCAGTTCAAGTGCCCCACCCGAGTCGACATCCCCGGTTACCTGAAGCAGAACACGCTCGGCAACTGGGAAGAGGCGACGCGCATCCTGAAGCGCTCACTCCCCTTCCCCGCGATCCTGGGTCGCGTCTGCCCGGCGCCGTGCGAAACGCACTGCCGGCGCGAGGAGGTGGACACCGCCATCGCCATCCGCGACAGTCACCGCTATTGCGCCGACCGCGTGCTCGAAGTCGACGCGCCGGCTCCCATCCCCTGGCCGAAGGAGCCGGACACCGGCCGCCGGGTGGCGGTCATCGGGGCGGGGCCGGCGGGCATGACGGTCGCGTACTACCTCCAGCTGCGCGGCCACCACTGCGACGTGTTCGAGGCGGACCCGGAGCAGGGCGGCATGCTGCGCTACGGGATCCCCGCCTACCGCCTGCCAAAGGGCTGGATGGACCGCGAGCTCGACCACGTCTGGGAGCTTGGCGCCACCTTCAAGCCGAACATGCGGCTCGGCCGCGACTTCCACGTCGCCGACCTGCTGGAGCAGGGCTACGACGCGGTCTACATCGGGACCGGCTGCTACAAGAGCAACGAGCTGGGAATCCCCGGCGAGGACGCCGACGGCGTGGTGAACGCCCTCGAGAACCTCTACAACAGCACCCGCGGCCTGCCGATCCCGGCCCTCAAGGACGCGAACGTGGTGGTCATCGGTGGCGGCTTCACCGCCATCGACTGCACCCGCACCAGCGTCCGCCAGGGCGCCGCCCAGGTGACCATCGTCTACCGCCGCGACCTGAAGGACATGCCATCCCAGGACGAGGTGCACGAGGCGATCGAGGAGGGCGCGCGGGTCATCTTCCAGGCCGCACCGGTCCGGATCCTGACCGACGCCAAGAACAAGGTCACCGGCGTCGAGTTCCAGCGCATGAAGCTGGGCGCGGCCGATGAGAAGGGCCGCCGCCGCCCGGAGCCGATGCCCGGCACCGAGTTCGTGGTGGAATGCGACACCGTGCTGGGCGCCATCGGGCAGGGACCTGACCTGGCCTGGATCGAGAGCGAGCCCGACGAGATCCGCGGCCAGCTCGAGGTGAGCCGGCGGGAGACCCTCGTCAGCGAGGAGGACATCTTCCGCACCGGCGTGCCGCGGGTCTTCGCCTCGGGCGACGTGCGGTCCGGGGCCACGACCGTGGTCGAGGCGATCGGCGAGGGGAGACGGGCCTCATACGCGATGGACTACTGGCTGCGCGGCCACGACCTCGACGACCCGCAGGTGCGTCGCATCGTGTCCGAGCCGCAGCCCAACTTCCTGACGATCGTGCCCTTCACCGACGACGTGAAGGAGCCGAAGGCCGTGATGGGCAAGGCCGGCCCCGAGGAGCGCCGCACGAACTTCGAGGAGTACGAGTTCGGCTACACGCACGACCAGGCCATGGGCGAGGCGGCGCGCTGCCTGCAATGCACGTGCGAGGCGATCGGCCACTGCGACCTGCGCGAGGCCGCGATCGAGTACGAGACGACGCTGAACATGGCGATCGACGAGCGCTCGATCCAGGACAACCCGTACGTCGGCGTCAACCACGGCTACGGGCGCGACGAGACCCACTCCTTCATCCTGCGCGACTACTCCCGCTGCATCGACTGCGGACGCTGCGCGCAGGTGTGCAAGGACATCGTGGGGGCCGGCTGCTACGACTTCATCGGCAAGGGCTTCGACTCGCTGGTCACGACCGCGGACTTCGTGTCCCTGAACGAGACGCCCTGCGTGTCATGCGGTCGCTGCGCGGAAACCTGTCCCGTTGGCGCGCTCATGCCGCGGCCTCGCACGCTGGAGACCTACCAGCTCGATATCAGCCGCTGCATCTTCTGCGGGATCTGCGCCGACGCCTGCCCGTACGACGCGCTGCGCTGCGGCCCAGAGTTCGAGTTCAGCGAGTACCAGCGCGATCTCCCGATGCTGGACATCCTTGAAATGAGTGACCGCGAGCGCCCGACGAGATGAAGGCGCCGGACCTCGAAGGTCTTTGGCGCTCGACGGAGCAAGCGCTCCCATCCGGGTTCCAGCTCGTCGGGCTGTCGTATTCAGGTCCTGACCGCGAGGACTCGTTATGGGTAGCAATCGCTGAGCACGGCGGGGACGCCGCGGACCTCGAGTACTGCGAGGGCATCGGCGCCACACCGGGGGAGGCAACCGCCGCTCTCATCGAACACGCGAATTCCGATCATCCGCCGCACTAGTAAGGCGGAGGCGCTGCGTCCGGCGGCCAACTGCGGGCGTCCGGGATCGGGGGACGATCCTATCGGCCAGGTTCGCCTGGTGGATGGTCGCCAGGATCACTCCGTAGACCTGGCAGCCAACAAGGGCGTCCTGCAGGCCCCAACTTGGCCGATATGGCCACCGGATGATCATGGCCACGGCGGATCAGTCACGTTCGAGGAGAGCGTCGTGGCGGCCTGATCCGAGTCGCAGCACCCGAAGGATCGCGCAGCCGAGTGCGGCTCCCGCCACGTTCAGCAGCAGGTCGTCAACATCGGTCGCGCGGGCGGGGATCCACAGCTGGGCGACCTCGATCGTCAGGCTGAGCACGGCGGAGGCGAGCACGACCCGCGACCATCGGTCCATCCAGGGCCGAGCGATGGGGCCCAGGAGGCCGACCGGCAGCAGCAAGAGCAGGTTGCCGACCATCTGACGAATCCAGAAACCGAAATCCGGGTTGGCCACCCAGAGAGCGATTGTCCGGAACGGGACGAAGTTGTGCTCGACCACCTGGCCGGGAGCCGGATTCGCCGGCAGCAGCGTGAAGACGAGCCCGCCCGTCAGCCAGGCGGCGAGCGCCAGTGCGACGGCTGGACGAGCGGTCATGTCCGCAGTCTGTCAGGAGCCGCGAGAACGTGCGTCCGGTGCACAATCTGGAGATTGAGGGGGCCCGCTCCGTCTCGAAGCCGAGCGCGAGGAGCACGGAATCGAAGCGGAAGGTCGTCCCTCAGAGGCTCTCTGGGGCTTCCCCCTCTGAACTGTGCGTGGGCGGCAAGGCCGCTGCGCTAGAATCGGACGCGGCCTCCGATCAGCGAGGCCGTTTGAGCGCTCGAACCTCCAACTCGAACCTCAGCGGGAGCCTGTCGACTCTGGACATCACCGCAGTTCTCTTCGTCCTGCTCGCCGTCGGTGTCATCGGGGGTGGGCTGGCGGTCGTGACGCTGCGCAACATCATCCATTCGGCGATCGCGATGATGGTCTGCTTCGGGGCGCTCGCCGGGATGTACGCGCTGCTCGGTGCCCCGATCATCGCCGCCGCCCAGGTGCTCATCTACCTGGGGGCGATCAGCGTCCTGATCCTGTTCGCGATCATGCTCACCCAGGCGGGTGACGCGAACATCCCGGCGCCCTTCCATCGCCAGGTCTGGCTCGCGGCACTGGCCTCGCTGCTGATCGTGGGGCTGATCGGCTGGGGGGTGGTCTCCACCGACTGGGGGGCGGCACCCGAGGTTGCGAGCGTGGCGCTCGAGGCGATCGCCACCGCGCTCTTCACTGATTACACCCTGCCGTTCGAGATCGTCAGCCTGCTGCTGCTGGCCGCCATCATCGGCGCCATCTTCCTGGCCCGACGCCCGGAAGAGGACGAGCGAGCCAACTGATGGGCCTGGCCGGCTACCTGGTCGTATCGACCCTCCTGTTCGGAATCGGCGCGTTCGGCTTCCTGGCCCGGCGCAACGCGATCCTGATGCTGATCTCGATCGAGCTGATGCTGAACGGGGTCAACCTGTCGCTGGTCGCCTTCAACGCGTTCCAGCCTGCCGGTGACACGGCCGGCGCGATCTTCGCCCTGCTGGTGATGGCCGTCGCGGCGGCCGAGGCGACCGTCGGGTTGGCGCTGGTGATCGCCATCATCCGCACCCGTCAGACCCCCGAGGTCGACGAATACAGCGACCTCAGGGAATAGGGCGCAGGACCGATGGAGCTGCTGATCACCCTCATCCCGGCGCTGCCACTGGCCGGCTTCCTGTTCGCCGTGCTGGTCGGACCTCGGCTCGACCGTGTGCCGGTTCACGGCCATGCGAAGGGCCGGCGCAAAGCCGCGCACGCGGACACCCACGACGGACACGAGACGATCGACGAGTCAGGGTTCCGCCCGATCCCGTCGGAGGAGCAACAGGCGGCCACCAGCCCGCACGCCGGCCACGCCGACGACCTTGCCAACAGCAACGGCGCCGATGGCGTGATCCCGCCCGACCTGAACGATGGCCTGGGCCAGGCCGGCCATGTGACCGAGGGCGAGCCGCCGCCGGTCTACCGCTCCTGGCTCATCCCGGTGGGCCTAGTCGGCGTGTCGTGGATCCTGAGCATGATCGTCTTCGCCGACGTGGTGTTCGGTCGCAAGGAGCACGAGGTCCGGCTCTACGAGTGGATCGGCGCCGGCGACTTCCGGGTCGACATCTCGTTCGTGGTCGACGGCCTGACCGCCATGCTCCTGCTGGTGGTGAGCACGGTCGGCCTGCTCGTCCACGTCTACTCCATCGGCTACATGAACGGCGACCGCGGGTTCTGGCGCTTCTTCGCCTACCTGAACCTGTTCATGTTCAGCATGCTGCTGCTGATCCTGGGCGACAACTTCCTGCTGCTGTACGTCGGCTGGGAGGCGGTCGGCCTGTGCAGCTACGCGCTCATCGGCTTCTGGTACAAGAAGCCCTCGGCGGCGGGCGCTGCCAAGAAGGCGTTCGTCGTCAACCGCATCGGCGATTTCGGCTTCGGGCTCGGGGTCATTCTGATCTGGGTCAACCTCGGGACGCTGAGCTTCCGCGATGTCTTCGCGCAGATCGGCACACTCGACGGCGGGACGGTAACTCTCATTGCGCTCCTCCTCTTCGCCGGGGCAGTCGGCAAGTCCGCGCAGTTCCCGCTCCACGTCTGGCTGCCGGACGCGATGGAGGGCCCCACCCCGGTCAGCGCGCTGATCCACGCCGCCACCATGGTGAACGCCGGCGTCTATCTGGTCGCCCGCGCCAACCCGAT
>DASQFY010000107.1:0-5095 GCA_035632895.1 Candidatus Dormiibacterota bacterium | reverse complement strand
CCTCGAGCGGCTCCAGGCGGACAAATCGACCAGCGAGCAGGATTCGCTCTGGTGGGCGCATGGACCGAGGCCGCCGCGTCAGCGCGACGGAGCGCCCTCGCCGGCCGCCACCGCCGCCTCGACCCAGCCGGGAATCTCGCGGCGCAGCGTGGCGAGCGGCAGCGACCCGTGGGCCAGTACCTCGTCGTGGAAGGCGCGCAGGTCGAATCGGTCCCCCATCTTCTCCGAGACCTCGCGCCGGGCGCGCTCGATCTCGCGCTGCCCGATCTTGTAGGCCAGGGCCTGGCCCGGCCAGATGATGTATCGATCCACCTCGATCTCGGCGTCGACCATCGGCAGCGAGCCGCGCTTGTGCATGAAGGTGATCGCCTTGTCGCGTGACCAGTTGAAGGCGTGCAGCCCGGAGTCCACGACAAGGCGCGCGGCACGGAAGGCCTGCGCGTCGAGCATTCCGTAGCGCTCCTGTTCGCTGAGGTAGAGGCCCATCTCGTCAGCGAGTCGCTCGCAGTACAGGCCCCAGCCCTCCACATAGGCCACGCCGGCCATCCGCGAGCCGAGGGTGCGGAACGTGGGCAGGCCGGTCAGCTCCATCTCGATCCCGATCTGGAAATGGTGACCTGGCGTCGCCTCGTGGAACGTGATGGCCGCCAACTTGTGGAGCTGGCGCTCCTCCGGCAGGTAGGTATTGATGTAGTACTGGCCCTGCCTCGAGCCGTCGATCGAGGGCTGCATGTAGAACGCCGGCGGCACCTCGCGCTCTCGGTACTCCTCCACCTGCTTGACCTCACAGTCGGCCTTAGGCAGGCGACCGAAATAGCTCGGCGCGGTGGCAAAGGCGCGCGCCGTCTGCTCGGCGGCAAGCTCGATGATCCTTGCGCGGCTGCTGGTGTGGTTCGCCGGGTCGGCTGCCACCGACTTGACGAGCGCATGGCGGTCCGGTTGGCCCAGCCGCCGGGCGATTTCGTCCTTCTCGGCCTCGATGTGGGCGAGGTCCTCCAGCCCGAAGGCATGGACCTCCTCCGGCCTGGCAGCGACGGTTGTCTGCATCCGGATGGAGAGCCGATACGCCTCGTCCCCTCCGGGCGTGGCGCTGATCCCCGGCTCGGCGCGGGCGTTGGCCTCGTACTCGTCGACCAGGTAGTCGCGCAGTCGCTGCAGGCCAGGGTAGATGTGGTCCGCCACCCCCTCGCGGACTCGCTCGCGCGCCGCGTCGTCCGCCACCTGGGCCAGCGTCACCGCCGGGAAGTCCTCGGCAGGCAGCCCCAGCAGCCGCTCGATCTGCACGATCTGCTTGCGGACCGGGACCGCCGCCGACGTTCGCCCGTCGGCGATCCCCTCGCGCAGCGTGTCGATGTATTGCTGCACGGCGGTGTCGTACGAGGCGAAGCGGGTGAGCAGCTTCTCCAACCCTTCCGCGCTGTCCGCGACCTGGTACTGCGCGATGTAGATCGGCAGCGTCTGCACGCCGTGGATGTGGTTAATCGCAAGCTGGTACAGCTTCTGGTCGAGCGCCTCGAGGTGTGTCCGGGCCACCAGCATCAGCATGTCGCGGGTGATAACCTGCTCCGGCTCGAGCGCATCGCCGTCGATCACCTCGGCTGCCGCCAACGTGTCACGGAACGCGGTGGCCTGCGCGGCTCGGCCATCGGCGCCGAGGTCCGGCAGTCGGTCGTCCCAGCGGTCGTCGCCCAGGATCGTGGCGAAGACCGGGTCGCGCTCGAGCACCCCTTCGAAGAATCGTTCTGCGAGCTCGTTGACGGCGACGTTCGGGTTGGTCACGTGGGCGGATCTGCCTCAGGGTTGGGTGGAAGCGCTGTGGAGTGTAACGCCGCGGGGACCGAACTTCGAGGCGTCGCTAGCCGCCGCCGAACAGGTCGGCCAGAAGGGCGGGCGGCGTCTCCTCGAGCTGGTCGTAGCGGCAGTCAGCCGGCGGCTTGTCCGGCCGCCACCGCAGAAAGGTCGTTCCGTGCCGGAAGCGATCGCCCTGGAGGTGGTCAAAGGCCACCTCCGCCACGAGCTCCGGGCGAAGCGGTTCCCATGAGAGGTCCTTGCCGCGGTTCCATCGCGAGGTGGCGCCGGGCATCCGCTTGCCCTCGGCAGCGGCCTCCCACTCCTTCCACTCACGCCACGGGTGGTCGACGAGCGCGTCGCGGCGGTAGGGCTCCAGGAATTCCACCAGCTCGCGCCGCGTCACCTCGGTGAAGGACGAGGTGACGCCAACGTGCTGCAGCTGGCCATCCGAGTTCCACAGGCCCAGCAGGAGCGAGCCGATCATGGTGCCCGGCCCCTTCTTGTGCCAGCGGAAACCGGCGACCACGCAGTCCGCGCTGCGCAGGTGCTTGATCTTCGCCATCTCGCGCTTTCCAGGCAGGTAGGACTGCTCGGCGCGCTTGGCGATCACGCCGTCAAGGCCGGCGCCTTCAAAGACATCGAACCAGTGGCGCGCCATGGCCGGGTCGGCGGTTGCCGGTGTGAGCAGCACCGATGGCGGCGGGTCAGCCAGCAGTTTCTCCAGCCGCGCGCGCCGCTTGTCGAGCGGCGCGTCGCGCAGGTCATCGGTCCCTTCGGCCAGACAGTCGAACGCGACGAATGAGGAGGGCGTCTCACCGGCCAGCATCGCGACACGAGATGCGGCGGGGTGGATGCGGAGCAGCAGCGCCTCGAAGTCGAGCTCGCCGTCGCGAGCGATGACGATCTCCCCGTCGAGCACGAAGCGAGCCTTGGGGCCGCCCACGGCGCGCAGAGGCTCGAGGAGTTCCGGGAAGTATCGGTCCAGGGGCTTGAGGTCTCGCGACTGCAGGTAGAGATCGTCCCCATCCCGAAACGCGAGTGCCCGGAAGCCGTCCCACTTCGGCTCGTAGCGCCAGCCGTCGCCGACGGGCAGCTCTGGGGTGGGCTTGGCGAGCATCGGCTCGATGGGGGGAGGGAAGGGGAAGGACATGCCGCGATCGATGATAGCGGCGTCTCGTGGATCGACGGTTCGTGCGGCGAACGTTATGGCCATCGGGCAAGGTCGAAACAGGGTCCAGGTGGGATTCGGTGGTCGGAACGTTCGTGCGGCGAACCAAACGACCATCGGCGAGGGTCAATCCCGCGGCCAGGAGGGGTTCGGTGGTCGGAATGTCGTGTGGCGAACAAGATCACCTGATCCGGCAGCTCGGGCATGGGCGGTGGCACGAATCCCGCCATACTCGGGCGCCATGGGGATCCAGATCACATTCCTCGGGGCGGTCGGCACTGTCACCGGCTCGCAGTTCCTGGTCACCGCCGGCGACCGCCGGGTTCTCGTCGACTGCGGCATGTTCCAGGGCTCGCCGGAGGAGGTGAGCCGCAACCGGATCGGCTTCGCCTACGAACCATCGGCGATCGACGCGCTGCTGCTGACCCACGCCCACCTGGATCACTGTGGTCGCATCCCGGCACTCGTGCGCGCCGGCTTCCGGGGGCCCATCTTCGCCACCTCCGGCACGGCCGATCTGGCCGAGATCGTTCTGCGTGACGCCGCCAAGCTCCAGGCGGAGGCGGAGAACCGCTGGCGCCGCAAGCATCCGGAGCAGGCGGCCACGCACGACGCCGAGCTGGCCGGAGAGGCGGCGGCGGTCGAGGACGATGAGACCCTGCCCGAGCGGCTGCGCCGCGCCGAGCCGAGCGGCACGACCATGACTCGCGTCGCCCTGTATGACGAGCACGACGTCGAGCAGACGGTCAGCCAGTTCCGCCCGGTGCCGTACGGGGAGAAAACCGAGGTCGCGCCCGGGGCCTTCGCCACCTTCCACGACGCCGGGCACATCCTGGGCTCCGCGATCATCGAGCTGCAGGTGGTCGATGGCGGGGCCGGCGTTCCGACCGATGCCGCCGCTGCGACAACAATCGTGTTCTCCGGCGACCTCGGTCGCAATGAAACCCCGATCCTGCGCGACCCGACGCCGATCAGCCACGGCGACTTCGTACTGGTCGAGTCGACGTACGGCAACCGCGAGCATGCCCCGCACGACGCGGCGATCGCGGAGCTGGTCGAGACGATCGGCGAGGTGTCCGGCGATCGGGGCGTGCTGCTGGTGCCGAGCTTCGCCATCGGTCGCACCCAGGAGCTGGTCTGGGTCCTCGACGAGCTGGTGCGCAACGGGCGTATCCCGCGCCTCCCGCTCTACCTCGACTCACCCATGGCGTCGCGGGCCTCCGACGTCTACCTGCGCCACCCGGAGAACTACGACGCCGAGACAGCCGAGCTGCTGCGCTCCGGGGACTCGCCCCTGGAGTACCCGGGCCAGGTCTTCACCAACGAGGTCGAGCAGTCGAAGGCGATCCGCACCGCCCCGCGGCCGTTGATGCTGGTCGCCAGCTCGGGGATGCTGACCGGCGGTCGGATCATGCATCACCTCAAGGACTTCCTCCCCGATCCAGCATGCACGCTCCTGTTCATCGGTTACCAGGGGGAGGGGACGCTGGGCCGTCACCTGCAAACCGGGGGCAAGACGGCGCGGGTGGATGGCGTGGAGTATCCCGTCCGCTGCCGGGTCCGGTCGATCTCCGGCTTTTCCGCCCACGCCGACGAAAACGAGCTCACTGCCTGGCTCGGCAATTTCGCGCGCGCGGGCGGGACCGATGCGTCCGACGGCCGCCCGAAGCGGGTCTTCGTCGTCCACGGCGACCCGGACGCCGCCACCGCCTTCGCCGAGCGGGTGAAGCGAGAGTACGGACTTGAGGCCGTCCTGCCGAAGTACCGCGAATCGATCAGCCTGCGCTGACCGGCCAGATCTACAGGCGCCCCGCGTCGATGATCCGCTGAAGAAACTCGCGAGTTCGCGGCTGAGTCGGTGAGCGGAAGATCTGCTCCGGCACTCCCTCCTCGAGGATCTGCCCCTCGTCCAGGAAGAGGACGCGGTTCGCGATATCCCGGGCGAAGGCCATCTCGTGGGTGGCGATGATCATGGTCATGCCCGCGGCGGCCAGCTCGCGGATCACGTTGAGCACTTCGGCCACCAGCTCCGGATCCAGCGCGGAAGTCACTTCGTCCAGCAGAAGCAGGTCCGGCTGCATCGCCAGCGCCCGTACGATCGCCACGCGCTGCTGCTGGCCGCCCGACAGCCGATCC
>DASQFY010000106.1:0-18578 GCA_035632895.1 Candidatus Dormiibacterota bacterium | reverse complement strand
CGGCCGGGCTCGACCGTGTCGTCGCGCGCTCCGCGCTCGCGGAACGAGCGCCGCTGCTGGTGGAGGAACTCGTTGCATAGACTGGCCGCGTGACGTACATCATCGCGGAGCCCTGCATCGACATCAAAGACCGTTCCTGCGTGGACGTCTGCCCCGTCGACTGCATCCACGAAGCTGAGCGGATCCTCGTCATCGACCCCGAGGAGTGCATCGACTGCGGCGCCTGTGAGCCCGAGTGTCCGGTGACCGCGATCTTTGCCGAGGATGCCGTGCCGGACCAATGGCAGAACTACACCCAGATCAACGCCGACTACTTCGCGAACAAGTAGCGTGCCCGTTCGCCTGATCGCCCTCTTCAGTCAGCCAGACGATCCGGACGCGTTCGACGCGCACTACCGCGACGTCCATACCCCGATCGTGCGGCGCTATCCACGCGTCCGCGGCATTCGCCTGACCAAGGCCGATGGCGTCGGCGGCCGCCTGGCGACCTACTACCTGCTCGCCGAGATGACCTTCGACTCACGCGCCGATCTCGACGAGGCGCTCGCGTCGGATGCCGGCCAGCAGAGCGCGCGCGACCTGCGCAACTTCGCCGCCGCCGGCGTGACCCTCTTTGTGGCGGACGACGACGCCGCAACCGACGCCGCGGCTGATGCCAATGAGGCCGCTACCGACGCCGCAACCGACGCCGCAACCGATGCCTGAGCCCGCGGCACCGATCCCCGCCGACCCGGCGACGCTGGACTTCGACCGTATCAGCTACGCGAAGGATCCGGCGACCGCCGTCGCGACCGCGACGATCGACCGGCCGGCGGTGCTGAACGCATTCGACTTCCAGACGCTGCGGGAGTTGGCGCGCGCATTCGAGGACGCGTCGTGGGACGACTCGATCGCCACCGTGGTGGTGACCGGCGCCGGGGAGCGCGCATTCTGCACTGGTGCCGACCTGGACGAGCAGGCGGGCATGGGCGCCAGCAGCGGCCAGTACTGGCGCTGGATGGGCGCCTTCATCGAGATGCACGATCGGCTGCGGAACATCGGCAAGCCGACCATCGCGCGAATCAATGGCATCTGTGTCGGCGGCGGCAACGAGCTGCAGCTGGCGTGCGACCTTTCCGTGCTCGTCGACGACGCCTACATCCGCCACGTCGGGCCGGAGCACGGCTCGGTGCCCGCCGGCGGGGCGACGCAGTGGCTGCCGCTGCTCGTCGGCGACAGGCGGGCGCGCGAGATCGTGATGCTGTGCGAGGAGATCCCAGCCAGCCGCGCGCTCGAGTGGGGCCTCGTCAGTCGAGTCGTGCCCCGCGCCGAGCTGGATGCGACCGTCGCGGCCCTGGCCGAGGGGCTGCGGCGCAAGCTGCCGGAGGCGATGCGCTACACGAAGACTCAGCTGAACTGGTGGCGCGACCTGGTGTGGGGGCAGACCGTCACGCACGCCCGAGACTGGCTTGCGATCCACTCCACGTCGGACGAGACGCGTGAGGCGGTGGCGGCCTTCCACGAGAAGCGCTCCCCGCGCTACGAGGCGCTGCGGTCGACCGCGGTCGAGGGGGGCCGAACCTGCCCGCAGTGCGGCGAACGGGGCCTGGCCGCTCGCCACGCGTACTGCCCCGCATGTGGCGCGAAGCTGAGCGCCCTGGCGGAGGGGATCCCGTGAGCGAGGCGCTCGTCCTGGTCGAGCGTCAACCGGAACAGCGCACCGTGCTCCTGCGCCTGAATCGCCCGGAGCAGCTCAACGCGCTCAACGCGCAGCTGATGGACGAGCTGTGCGCGGCACTTGAGGATCTCGATCGCGACGACTCGGTGCGCGCCATCGTGGTGACTGGCACCGACCGCGCGTTCGCCGCGGGAGCGGACATCAGCGAGATGGCGGACGCCACCCCGGTCGACATGCTGCAGAGCAACCGGATCGGCCAGTGGGACCGGGTGCGACGCATCGGCAAGCCGGTGATCGCAGCCGTCAGCGGGTGGTGCCTGGGCGGCGGCTGTGAGCTGGCCATGGCGCTCGACCTGATCGTCGCCGCGGAGAGCGCCAAGTTCGGCCAGCCCGAGATCAAGCTCGGGGTCATCCCGGGCGCCGGTGGCACGCAGCGTCTGACGCGCGCGATCGGCAAGAGCCGAGCCATGGAGATGATCCTGACCGGCGAACCGATGGACGCCGCGGAGGCCCACGCGCGCGGGCTGGTGGCGCGGGTGATCCCCGATGAGCTGCTGGTCGAGGACGCGCTTGCCCTCGCTGCGCAGATCGCCGCCAAGTCGCCGATCGCGCTGCGGCTCGCCAAGGAAGCCGTCAACGCATCCTACGAGATGGGCCTGACCGAGGCGCTCGGGCATGAGCGCCGCCTCTTCTACCTGCTCTTCGCCTCCGAGGACCAGAAGGAGGGGATGGCCGCCTTCCTGGAGAAGCGCGAGCCCGAGTTCAAGGGTCGCTAGACCGATGGCCGGCGGCCAGCCTGAGCCAGGCGACTACCTCCGCCGGCTGCCGATTGGCGAGCGCCTGCCGATTGGCGATGTGGTGGAGGATGAGCTCTTCCCATTCGATGGGGAAATCATGGTCAAGCCACTCGAAGCGCCGCGCCTCCCGGAACCTGCGCGACGCGGCGAAGCCGGCGGCCATCCCTGCGGCGCCTGCGAGGGCTCAGCCGAGGGCGTGATCTGGGAGGACGATCGCTGGTGGGTCTTGGCGGACGCCGAGCCGCACGGCCGACGAGTGGGAGCGCAGCCGCCGCGCCGTCGCCGCGGCGATGGCCGAGGGCGGGGGCTCACCCCGCGTCTGACGCTTGCTGCTGGTTCTCCCGCGGCCGCTCCACGTCCCACTCCGCGAACTCGCGGGCGCGCCCGTCGTCCGCGAAGCGAAGGAGCCAAATGTTTGCGTATGCGGTCTCGGGCTCGGTCTCCGTTGGCGGGTAGAAGGTCCAGCCCTGGACGACGGCCGTGTCACCCTCGACCGCGAGAATCTCGTGCTGGAAGCGCCAATCGACCTTCGAGTCGCCATGGCCGATCCATTTCTCCACGATCAGGTCCCGGCCGCGCCAGTACCGGTCCCCACCACGGGGCCACGGGAAGGGCGAGTAGATCGCATCCTCGGTGAACAGCGCGGCGATCTCGCCCGGATCGTCGCTGCGCCAGGCGCGCAGGTAGCCGTCCAGCCAGCGTTCAACATCGGTCCGATCCAACCTGCTTAGCCTCCTCGTGCATCCCTTCGGGTTCTTGCCCGATGGTAGGCCGTCCATATCGCCCGCGGCGATCGATGGGAGCCCGAAGGCCTCGTCTGGCGTCACGTGATCGCTGTGAGCGATCGACAAGGGCGCGAACGGCCGGATCGGCGCCGATAGATCGCCGGGGGCGATGACGAAGGCATGCATGAGCTGTCGCGCGCGGACGCGCAAGGGGAGACGCTGCCAGTGGCGGTACGGCTCTGATCTCGCGCCCTACGCGGCTAGAATCCGCGCATGCCGGATGCCACCTACCAGACGATCCGCGTCGAGATCGGCGACGGGGTGGCCACCATCACGCTCAATCGGCCGGATTCGCTGAACGCGCTGAACGCGCCAATGCGCAAGGAGCTCCTCTCCGCACTCAAGGCGGCGCGCCGAGATGACGCGGTGCGGGCCGTGGTGCTCACCGGCGAGGGCCGCGGTTTCTGCTCCGGTGCGGACCTGCGTGGCGGGACGGGTGAGCGGGAGTTTCGGCGCGTGGTGACGACCGAGTACAACCCGTTGATCGCGACCATCCGCGAGCTGCCGAAGCCGGTAATCGCCGCCGTCAACGGGGTGGCCGCCGGGGCTGGGGTCAGCCTGGCACTGGCCTGCGACCTGGTGTGGGCGGCCGAGGAGGCACGCTTCATCCAGGCCTTCGTGAAGATCGGCCTGGTGCCGGACTCCGGGTCGACCCGGACGCTGGTTCGCGCGCTCGGACGCCATCGGGCGGCGCAGCTGATCTTCACCGGCGAGCCCCTGTCGGCCGCGGAGGCGCATGCCGCCGGGCTCGTCAACGCCGTCGTCCCGGGCGCCGAGCTGGCAGCTGTGGTTAGCAAGGTTGCGGCCGGCCTGGCGGCGGGTCCAACCCGCGCCATCGGCCTTGCCAAGCGACTCATCAACCAGGCCGAGGATGCCTCGCTCGATGCGAGCCTGGCCATGGAGGCCGGCCTCCAGGAGCTTGCCGGCCGCACCGAGGACCATGCCGAGGGGGTCGCCGCGTTCGGGGAGAAGCGGGAGCCCCGGTTCGTTGGCCGCTGATCGCGAAGGGCTGATCGCAATCGAACGGGTTGGCGTGCTGGGCGCCGGGACTATGGGCGCCGGGATCGCCCAGGTTGCCGCCGAAGCGGGCCTCCCCGTGCTCGTTCACGATCCCATCCCCGGCGCCGTCCAGCGTGCGAGCCAGCGTATCGCTCAGTTCCTGACTCGCAAGGTCGAGAAGGGACAGCTGGCGGCGGCGGACCGCGAGGCGGCAATGGCGCGGATCACGCCAGCCGGCTCGATCCAGGAGCTGGCCGCCGCCGAGCTGGTGGTCGAGGCGATCCCCGAGGACCTCGAGCTGAAGCGGGAGGTCTTCCGGCTGCTGGATGCCGCGGCCCCCGGCGCCTCGATCCTTGCCACCAACACCAGCAGCCTGTCGATCGCGCAGATCGCGTCGGCCACTACGCATCCGGAGCGCGTGGTCGGCATGCACTTCTTCAACCCGGTGCCGCTCATGGAGCTGGTCGAGGTGGTCGCCGGTCCGTTGACCGACCCATCGGTCACAGAGTCGGTGGCCGCCCTGGCTCGCCGCCTGGGCAAGACGCCGGTGATTGCCGCAGACACCCCAGGGTTCATCGTCAACCGCGTGGCGCGGCCCTTTTACCTTGAGGCGCTGCGCATCGTGGGGGAGGGAGCGGCGGGGATCGAGGAGGTGGACGCCGCGATCCGCGGCATTGGCTTCAGGATGGGCCCGTTCGAGCTCATCGACAGCATCGGGCTGGACGTCAACCTCGCCGTGAGCCAGAGCGTCCACGAGCAGTTCTTCTTCGACCCTCGCTATCGCCCGCATCCGATCCAGCGCACGCTGGTGGAGGCCGGGCGGCTGGGCCGCAAGACGGGCGGGGGTTTCTACGACTATGCGACCGATGGCTCCCAGGGACCACCCTGGCCGGGCGCCACGCGTCGACCGGATGGGCCCCGCGCGGCACGCCTCGAAGGGGAGCAGGTCGCGGCGCGGATCCTGGCAACCATCGTCAACGAGGCCGCCTCGGCCGTGGCGGAGGGCGTCGCCTCGCCCGATGCGATCGACACGGCCATGCGGCTCGGCACCAATTATCCGAGCGGGCCGCTGGAGTGGGGCGAGCGGATTGGCCTTTCGCACGTGGTCCATACCCTCGACGTGCTGCACGCGGTCGAGCCGGACGGGCGGTATCGGGTCGTGCCGATGCTGCGATCCCTCGCCGAGCAGGGCGGGTCGTTCTTCGCGCCGCCGGCGTGACCGAGCTGCTGCTGGACCGATATCGGGCCGTCGTCTTCGACATGGACGGGCTGCTGCTCGACACCGAGGTGCTGTGGCAACGATCGGAGGCCGAGCTCTTCCGCCGCCACGGCGTCGAATACACGTCCGCCGACGCACTGGCGGTGATGGGCACCTCGTTCGACTTTACAGCCCGCTATTTCGCGCAGCGGCTCGGCCAGGTGCCCGAGGGCGGCGCCGCGCTCGTCGACGAGATGCGGCAGTTGATGGCAGCGGAGCTCCGCCGCCAGGTTGAGGCGCGCCCCGGTGCGATCGAGCTTGTCGAGCGGCTGCGCAACCGCGTCCCCTTGGCGCTCGCCTCCAACACTTCACGCGACCTGGTCGACACCGCGCTCGAGACGGGCGGCCTGACCGATGCCTTCGACGCGATCGTCACTTCGGACGACGTCGAGCACGCCAAGCCTGCGCCAGACCTCTATCTCCTCGCATGCGAGCGCTTGGGCGTGGACCCGAGCGACGCACTGGCGCTGGAGGACACTGCGCCGGGCATCGCGGCCGCAAAGGCGGCCGGCCTGACCTGCATCGCGGTGCCGCAGTTTGCCGGGACCGATGTCTCCGCCGCCGACCGGGTGATCGACTCGCTGGAGGAGCTCCTGGCCGAGACGTAGACTGTCGGCATGTGTCGAAGTATCAAGACCCTCCGCGTCCTTGACGTTGCCGCCGATGACGACGAGGTGCGCGCCGCCTCGCTTCAGTTCGTCCGCAAGGTGAGCGGCTACCGCAAGCCCGCGCCGGCGAACGAGTCCGCGTTCAACGCAGCGGTGGAAGAGGTCGCGGCCGCATCGCGGCGCCTGCTGGACGCGGTGACCGCCACGCACTCCGCGCGTCGCAGCGCCTGAGCGGCCCGGAGCCAATGCGGCTCACGGCTTGCGACGGCCCAGCCGGAACGCGATCAGCGTCAGCGTGACGGTCAAGACCGTCAGCATGACCGCCATGGCGATCAGCACTGGCAGGCGCTGCGCGAAGCGAAGCTGACCGTACAGGAAGACCGGGAAGGTCGGGTCGCCTCCGGCCAGGAAGAGGGCAATCGCGACCTCGTCGAAGGAGACGATGAAGCAGGTCAACCAGGCCGAGAGGAGTGTCGGCCCCATCAGCGGCAAGACCACGCGCCGCAGCGTGACCGGGTAGGTCGCCCCCAGGTCCATGGCCGCGTCCTCGAGCGCGGGGTCGAGGCCGCCCATGCGCGCCAGCAGGATCAACGTCGCGAACGGGAGGGCGATGACCGTGTGCCCCGCGGCGATGGCGAAGAGGGACCGCGGCAGGTCGGCAAGGTTGAACAGCAGGAACAGCGAGACGCCCAGGACGACGAACGGGACAATCAGTGGCAGGCCGGACAGGGCAAGCAGGCCGACCCGTCCGCGGAAGCGGAAGCGCGTGACCGAAATGCTGACTCCCAAGCCCAACGCGGTGGCGATGCTCGCCGACCCGACCCCGACGAGCACGCTGTTGCGGGCCGCCTCCAGGAGTGCCGAGTCACCGAATCCCTCGCGATACCACTCGAGCGTGAAGCCGCGCAGCGGGAAGGTCAGGACCGTATTCGTGTTGACCGAGAAGATGAAGAGAAGCGCGATCGGGAAGTAGAGGAAGAGCAGCATGAGCACGTAGACCGTCCCAAGCGGGACGCGGGTGCGACCAACCCCGATCGCGCTGCGCCGGCTCATGATGCGAGGCGGCGCACGTCGATCAGCCGCAGCGCAACGGCCACCAGGACGAGCGTCAGGAGCAGCATGATCACGGACAGCGCGGACCCGGTGGCCCAACTGGCGGCCCGGGTGAAGAAGTCCTGGATGATGTTGCCGTACATGTACCCTTCGGTCCCACCGACCAGGGACGGGGTCACGTACTCACCGACCGTCGGGATGAACACCATGAAGAACGCCGCGATGGCTCCCGGCAGGCTGAGCGGCACCGTCACCCGCCAGAACCGGCTCCACGGACCGGCGCCGAGATCTGCCGCGGCCTCCAGGTGGCCGCGCTCGATCCGCTGCAGCGCCGCGTAGATCGGCAGCGCGGCGAATGGGATCCACACGTAGATGAGGGTGATGACGACCGCCACGGGCGAGTAGAGGAGCAGGTCGATCGGTGCGGAGGTGATGCCCAGCCACTGGAAGATCGAGTTGATGGCGCCCTCCCCGCCGAGCATCAGCCGCCAGGCCATCACCCGCAGCAGGTAGCTGACCGCGAACGGGATGAGGAGGAGGATCAGGAAGAAGACAGCCCGCTCGCGAGCGCGGAAGGCGAGGAAGTAGGCGATCGGGTAAGCCAGCAGCGTGGCAGACGCAGCGATTGCGAGCGCCATCCCGACCGACATGCCGAGCCGGCGCAGGTACGCAGGGGTCTCCCAGATGCGCTGGTACTGGGCAAGGGAGAATGTCCACGGATCGCCGAAGTCGATGGGGCCGGCCTCTGGTCGGAAGCTGATCGCGACGATCAGCAGGACGGGGAGGACGAAGAAGACGGCGAGCCACAGGTACGGGGGCAGGGCGAGGAACCGCAGGGCTCCTCGACGCCCGAGCACCGCTGCCGCTCGCCGGCTTCAGCGGGCGATCACTGCTATTCCTACTCAGCCTTGACCCTAGTCCACATCGCCGTCCAGGCGTCCCGATCCTCCGCGGTCACCGGCGGCGTGAAGTTGGTCGTTTCCAGGACGCTCGGGTCGTTGAGCGCAAAGGCCTCGATGAGCACCGGGTCGTCGACGGCGGCCATGACCTCTTCGTTGGCGCACCCGTAGTAGTAGTCGGTGACCAACGTCCCGCAGGTCAACTCTGCCAACTTGGCGTCGAGGAATTGCAGGGCCAGCTCATAGCTGTCGGTGTCGGTGCTGATGCCGTACAGCCCGACCCACGAGTTGCGGCCCTCGACGGGGTTGGCGTACGCCACCGGAGCGCCCTCGAACAGCGCCGTCGCGTAACAACCCGGCCAGGCGTAGGCAATCCAGATGTCGCCGCTGATCACCTCTGGGCACAGGTTGTCGTACTCGGAGTCCCAGTAGTGAATGTTGAGTGGCTTCTGCGCGATCCAGTCCTCTTCGATCTGGGCCAGCTGCTCATCGGTGATGGCGGTTTCATCCCAGCCGTTGATGTAAGCCGATACCGTCACCGCCGCGGGGCCGTCATCCCACATCGCGATGTGGCCGGCGTAATCCTCGTTGAGGAGCGCGTCCCAGCTGGTGACTTCGGGGACCTCATCGGTGTTGTAGAGGATGGACGAGAAGCCCCAGTCCCACGGGATGAAATACTGCTTGCCGTCGATCTGGCCCAGGGCCTGCATGTCGGCCGGGACCGCGTCCCAGTTGGTCAGCTTGCTGGTGTCGATCTCGCGGACGAGCTCCTCGTCCACGTACAACTGCTCGTAGCCGGTGTAGAAATGGAAGACGTCGGCCTCGCTGCCGGCACCCATTTTGGCCAGGATGTCGGCGTCATTGGTGCCGAACTCGAAGTCGACCGCGGTATCGGGGTTCGCGGTCTTGAAGTCTGGCCACCATCGCTCTTCGTCGTACCCCGCCCACTCAAGCACCAACAGCTCGTTCGGCTCGGCTCCGGCACATGAGCTGAGCAGCAGGACGCCACCGGCGAGCATCGCCAGGAGCGGGCGGGCGGGGTTCATGCGGGCGGGCACGGCGGATCCTCCTCCGAGCGGATTCGGGCGCGGCGCCCCCCTTCGCGACCCTGTAGGACGATCGTACGACCGCCCTACCGGCGGGTCAACGGATGAAGCGGGCGTACGATCATCCCAGCACACGCGTGCGATCGGGTACTGCTGGAGGCGAGGCATGATCCTCAACTTCTCGGCGGCCATCATCCTGGCCAGGGTCTGGTGGGCGTTCGTGCTGCGTGGCATCCTGGCCATCGCGTTCGGCGTGATCGTCCTCCTCGTGCCGACCATCGGCCTGGTCGCCGTCGTGGCCATGTTCGCCGCGTGGGCCATCATTGGCGGCGCCACCGAGCTGATTGGTGCCTGGCGAATGCGCGGGCAACGGCACTGGTGGGTCGGAATACTGGAAGGCCTGGCAGGGCTGGCGGTCGGTGTGCTGGTCATCTTCTGGCCGCTGCAGATCACCGCACTCGCGCTGCTCTACGTCGTAGCCGCCTGGGCGATCGTGACCGGCATCCTCCAGGTCTGGCTTGCAATCCGGATGCGCGAGCAGATCAGCGGCGAGCTGCTGCTCGGAGTGGCAGGGGTCGTATCGGTCATCTTCGGGCTGGTGCTGGTGATCAACCCGGGAGCGGGACTGCTCAGCGTGCTGTGGCTGGTGGGCATCTTCGCCATCGCCATCGGCGCGACGTTCTTCCTGGTCGGCCTGCGGCTGCGGCGCATCTTCGAGCGGGCGAAGCAGCAGGGCGAATACGTCGAGCGGGGTATCTGACGACCGCTTGCGTTAGCATCGGTGCCGATGAGTCCTGATCGCGACCCCGCGCGCACCCCCGTAGTCGTCGATGGGCTGCGCATCCCGTTCGGCCGCTACGGCGGCGCCCTGCGCGAGGTTCGGCCCGATGACATGGCCGCCCATGTCATCCGCGCACTGCTCGACCGCGCCGGCGTGGACCCCGGCGCGGTTGACGACGTCATCCTCGGCGCCGCCAACCAGGCCGGCGAGGACAATCGCAACGTGGGGCGCATGGCCGCGCTGCTGGCCGGAATGCCGGTGGAGGTCGCCGGCCAGACGGTCAACCGGCTGTGCGGCAGCGGCATGCAGGCCGTCATTGGCGCCGCACACGCGATCGTGGCTGGCGACGGGGACCTGTTCGTCGCCGGCGGCGTGGAGTCGATGACCCGCGCCCCATTCGTGATGGCCAAGCCGTCCGCCGCATTCCCGCGCGGCGAGGAGACGCTGTACGACACCACGCTGGGCTGGCGCTTCACGAACCCGCGCCTGGCCGAGGCTTTCTACCCGTATTCCATGGGTGAGACCGCCGAGAACGTCGTCGAGCGTTGCGGCGTGAGCCGCGATGAGCAGGACGCCTTCGCGCTCGAGTCGCAGCGCCGCTGGGCGGCGGCCGATGCCGACGGCCGCTTCTCGGATGAGGTGGTGCCAATCGACGTGCCCGGCGCCAAGCGCGGCGAGACCTCGGCCTTCGAGCGCGACGAGCACCCGCGCCCCGAGACGACGCCGGAGCAGCTGGCCGCGCTGAAACCGGCCTTCAAGCGCGATGCATCGGGCTCGGTCACGGCCGGCAACTCGTCCGGCATCAACGATGGCGCAGCCGCGGTGCTGGTGACCTCGCAGGCGCGCGCCCGCGAGCTCGGGCTGCGGCCGATCGCCCGCCTGGTGGCCTCGGCGGTGGCAGGCGTCGACCCGGCGACCATGGGGTTGGGACCGATCCCGGCCAGCCGTAAGGCGCTCGAGCGCGCCGGGCTCGCGGTCGAACAGATGGACCTCGTGGAGCTGAACGAGGCTTTCGCGGCGCAGGCCATCCCTGTCATGCGTGAGCTCGGACTCGACCCGGAGAAGGTCAACGTCAACGGCGGCGCCATCGCCATCGGCCATCCGCTCGGCGCCTCGGGTGCCCGGCTGGTGGCGACGCTGCTCCACGAGATGCGCCGCCGCGGCGCTCGGTACGGGTTGGCCACGATGTGCATCGGGGTGGGCCAGGGGATCGCATCGGTCTGGGAGTCGGTCGAGTAGCCTAGGACAGCTTCAGCTGCGGCAGCACCTTTTCGCCGAAAGCCTTGATGTAGGCTGCTTGGTCGCGGCCGACGTTGTGCAGGTAGATCTCGTCAAAGCCCATCTCGACGAACTTCTGGATCTGGGCGGCGTGCTCGTCCAGGTCGGCGCTGATCAGCATCCGGTTCGCGAAGTTTTCGATCCGCACCAGCTTGGCCATGCTCTCGAAGTCCTCAGGGTTGCGGATGTCCTGCTTCGGGAACGGCATTCCGCCGTTCGGCCACTCGACCACGGCGTTCCGCTCCGCCTCCTCCTGGGTGGGCGCCCACGAGACGTGGATCTGGAGCTGCGACCGCATGGCCTCGGGGTCCTTGCCGGCCTCCGCGGCGCCCTCGCGGAACTTGTCCCACAGCATGTCGATCTTCTCGTCAGCGGCGCCGACGGTGATGATCCCGTCGGCAAATTTCCCGGTGCGCTTGGCGTTCACCGGGCCGGCCGTGGCCACGTAGATCGGCACGGGCTGCTCGGGCCGTGTGTAGAGGCGCGCAGACTCGAGCGTGAAATATTCCCCGTCGTGCTTGACCACCTTTCCCGTGAACAGCTTCGAGATGATCTCGACGGCCTCGAACAGCATGGCGCTGCGGATTCCGACCTCCGGCCACTCGCCACCGATGACGTGCTCGTTCAGCGCCTCGCCCGCACCCAGCCCCAGCCAGAAGCGGCCCGGGTACATGGCACCCAGAGTGCCGGCCGCGTGGGCGATGACCGCGGGGTGATAGCGGAAGCCGGGACAGGTCACGGCCGTGCCGAACGGCAGCGTGGTTCGTTGGCCGAGCGCGCCCATGAACGCCCATGCGAATGCTGCCTGGCCCTGCTGCGGAGTCCACGGGTGGAAGTGCTCGCTCACCTGGAAGCCGGCTTCGAAGCCTGCCGCCTCCGCGGCCTCGGCCCAGTCGAGCAGGTCGGTGGGGTGGAACTGCTCGAGCATGCACGCGTAGCCGATCTTCGTCATGCGCACAGCCTACACAGGGGATCGACCGCCGGACGTGGCGAGGCCGCCCCGCTTCCAAACGGGACGGCCTCTGCGCGAATTGGCTCTAGCTGGTCGGGCTGGCGGGTGCCTCTCCCCGCTGCCAGCGGTGGCCGCGCGGGAACTCGCCAGCGGCGAGCGCCTCGGTCAGCTTCGCAAGCCGCTCGTCCGCTCGCTCCTGGGTGATGCGGCCAGCCTCGACCAGCGCGTCGAGGTCGGCCTTGGCGGCGTCCACGATCGCCTGGCTGACGAGCGCGTATTCAACGCTCTGGGCCTCCGCGATCTCCTGCAGCGAGTCTCCTGCGCGGAGCGCGGTGCGCAGATCGGCCAGCTCCATGCCGAGCGTGCCGGAGGCGGCGGTCAACCAGTCGAACCGGAAGTCGGCGCGCGCCGCGTGCCTGCCCCAGGCGTGGAATCCAGCTCCAAGGAGGCGGCAGCCATCGGCATCCGCATTCTCGACCCCTTCCTTCATCCGCGCCGCGATGTCCTCGGGCAGGTCGCCGCTCGCAACCGCCGCGTCGATCGTGGCGATCGTCGCTGCCTTGGCCGCCGGGCCGAGGTCGTCGACCGATACGCCGAGCTCGGAGGCGAAGGCCTCCTTCCAGGCCTGGCAGTACGCGGCCGCATCGACGTCCTGGGCATCGACGCCCGAGGGCGTGCCAGACGGCGAGGCTGGCGAGGCCGCGACGGCGTTGATCAGGGTCCCCCCAACCAGCGCTGCGGCGACGAGGCCGCCTGCGAGGCCAAAGGTCTTCAGTGTCTTCATGCGTGGATGTCCTCTCGTGTCGGTGTCTGCGTGCGGGCGTGACGAGCCTGAGCATCGGCGGGGGTGATCAAGATCGGGTCAAGATCGGCTCCATCGGTCTTGACATCGTCTGAACCTGCGCATGGCTACGATGCGCGGCATGACGAGCGCGCGGATCCTGGTGGTTGAGGACGAGCCGCACCTGCGCGAGCTGCTGCGGCTCTACCTCGAGCGTGAGGGCCACCGGGTGACCGATGTTGGCGACGGAACGGCCGCCCTGGCGGCCTTCGACGCCCATGGGGCGGATCTCGTCATCCTCGACCTCATGCTGCCCGGCATGCAAGGCGAGACGGTGCTCGAATCGCTGCGCGAGGCGGGCAACGTGCCGGTCCTCATCACCAGCGCGAAGCGCTCCGACGCGGAGCGGATCGCCGGCCTGCGGCTCGGTGCCGACGACTATCTCGGCAAGCCATTCAACCCGCACGAGCTGACGGCGCGCGTGGCTGCCATCCTGCGGCGCACCCGACCGCCGCAGGCGCCTGACGAGGCGATCGTGTCGCTGGCGGATGGGCGGCTCGTGCTCGACCCAAACTCGCGTCGGTACACCCTCGCCGATGGCACCGCCGGTCGCCTCACGCCAGGGGAGGCTGCCTTGCTGATGGCGCTGGCGCGGCGGCCAGGCACGGTGCTGAGCCGGGAGCAGTTGCTCGAGACAGTGGCGCGGCGGCCCGAAGAGGTGTACGAGCGCGTGGTCGATGTCCACGTCGCCAACCTGCGCAAGAAGCTGGGCGACGATGCCGGCGCGCCGTGGCTGATCGAGACGATCCCGACCACCGGCTATCGGCTGGTGGCCAGCCGCGACCCGTCATGAGCGCACGACCCCGTGGCCAGCCGCTCTCGATGCGGCTGGCATTGCTCCTTTCGGTCGCCGTCCTCGCCGTCCTGCTGGTCACCGGGCTGGCGGTGAACCGGCTTGTCAGCCGCTCGCTGGAGGACGAGCTGACCTCCGTGCAGCGCGAGCGACTGACCATCGCGGCCGAGTCGCTCGCCGACGCGGAATTCGCCACGCCGCGCGGCCGCCGGTCGGTGGAGATGAGCCTTCGCCGCCTGGCGGTCGCCGTCCGCGGGCGCGCCGAGCTCGTCGACACGCAGGGGAGCGTGGTAGCGGCACGCGGCCAGCTGCCGCCCGGCGCCAGCTCGGAACGGATCGAGGAGCCAGTCCCTGGCGGCTCCGGCTTGACGCTGTCGCTGGTGGTGCCGAGCGTCGACCAGGCCTTCCTGCGGGTCTTCAATGCCACGCTGCTGGTGGCCGGAGTGTTGGCCGTGCTGGCGCTCATCGCGGTCGCGGCGCTGCTGTCGGATCGCCTGACCCGGCCACTGCGCGAGGTCGCGGTCGCGGCCCGGCGGCTCGGAGCCGGGGACCTGGCGGCACGGGCGGCCGGTGGCGCAGACCGCGAGTCGAGAGAGCTGGCCGAAGCCTTCAACGCCATGGCGTCGCGGCTCGAGCGGTCGGAGGCGCTGCGCCGCCGCGCGGCGAGCGACATGGCGCATGATCTCGCCACCCCGGCGACCGTGCTGGAGTCACAGCTGCAGGCCATGGTCGACGGCGTCGTCCCGGCCGACCGCGAGCAGCTCGAGCGGGCGCGCGCGGCTGCCGGCGCGATGAGCGGCGTTATCGTGCAGCTCCGCGAGCTGGTCGACGTTGAGGGCGCCGCGCTCCAGCGACGGGTCGAGCGCGTGGCGCTGAACGACCTGCTGGCTGACGCGCGGCAGGCACTCGATCCGCTCTTCCGCGAGCGCGGGGCGGAGCTGTCCGGGACGGAGGCTCCGGCGGAGGTCGTCGTGGACGTTGACATCACCCAGGTTGGGCGGGCGCTGCGCAATGTGCTGACCAATGCGGCTCAGCACTCGCCAGCCGGCGCGACCGTCAACGTCAGCACCGAGGCCGGGCCCAGCAGCATCGTGATTCGCGTCAGCGATGCGGGGCCGGGCATTGCTGCGGAGGATCTGCCGCACATCTTCGAACGCTTCTACCGCGCCGACCCGGCGCGGGCCGGCGGGGAGCCGCGGAGCGGGAGCGGGATCGGACTGACCATCTCCCGCGAGCTGCTGGCGGCGAACGGCGGGACGATCAGCGTCGAGCGCAGCGGCTCTGACGGGACGACGTTTGCGGTGGAGCTGCCACGCGCCGTTGGCTAGGCGGAGGCGGGATCCCAAGCGCGGCGCCGGTCAAGCGCCAGCCATTCGGCGCGCAGGATCGACATGACGTGGACGTCGCCGTACGCGCCGCGGTGAAAGCGCGCATGGCGCATGGTCGCATCGGTCTGGAAGCCGGCCTTCTCGTACGACCGGCGGGCGCGCTCGTTGTAGTCGAAGACCTTCAGCCAGATTCGCTCCAGGCGGAGCTCGCCGAAGCCAAAGTCGACCAGGCAGTTGAGCGCATCGGTCCCCAGGCCCTGGCCCAGCAGTCCGGGATCGGTCAGGAAGATGGCCACTTCGGCGCTGCCGTTCTCGCGGTCGTAGTCACGCAACGCGGCGCCGCCGATGCGGCGATCGTCATGCACCAGATTGATGCTGAAGGGGTAGATCGACTTGCCGACCTGCGCCAGGAACTCCTCCGCGAAGCGCGCCGCCGCGTCGCGGCTGATCGGCCCCCTGTTGCCGAGGAAGTGGCCGATTTCCGCGTCGCTAATCCACGCGGCGTCGGCGATCACGTCCTCCTTCTCGGTGGCGCCCAGCCAGACTCGTTCGCCGCGTAGGATCGGGTTTGGGCGGGCCGCCGGATCGGACATGGCGCGCATCATACTTTGGCCGATGACACCCGCCGCCTCCGCCCGGGGCCCGAAGATGCAATGCCACGTGCGGCGCCGTTAGAGTGCAGTGATGGAGCGCCTGCTGGCGATGTACCGCGTCACCTCGTCGACGGTGGCGGGCGTTTTGCTGGTGATCGTCAATCTCGTGCCGCTGGCGGGCGTGCTGTGGTGGGGCTGGGACCTGTGGACGATCCTCGTCCTCTACTGGGTCGAGAACGGGATCGTCGGTGTCTTCAACATCGCCAAGATCGTGACCGCTCAGGGCGTGGCGTTGCCGGGTGCCGGGTGCTGGCAGGTGAACGGGCGTCCGGCGAGCAGTATCGCGCGCGGCGCGATCGCTACCTTCTTCACGTTCCACTACGGCCTCTTCTGGCTGGTGCACGGCGTTTTCGTCGTCATCGCGCTGCCGGTCTTCGCCGGCCTTTCCAGCGACTCGCCGGCAGGCCCGGACTGGGGGCTGGTGCTGTACGGCGCCATCGGTCTGGCCATCAGCCATGGCGCATCGTTCGCGCTGAACTACGTGGGGAGGGGCGAGTACCGCACCAGCTCGCCCCAGGGGCTGATGCTGGCGCCCTACGGCCGAGTGGTCGCCTTGCACATGACGATCATCCTCGGGGCGATTGCTAGCAGCGCCCTCGGCGCTCCCGTCGGCGCGCTCGTCGTGCTGGTCACGCTGAAGACGGCCCTCGACCTGCTGTTCCACCTGCGCGAGCACCGTCGCGCTGCCGCCCAGCCCATCCCGTCCGCCGCCTGAGCGCACGGTTGCGCCTCGCTCGGTCGCCGCGTACCGTGGCGGCACCATGGACCGCGCCCTCGTCGACTGGTACGCCCGTTTCCCGGAGGGGTGGTGGGGCTACCACTGGAGCCTGCCGCGGCCGATGAGCGTGGTCGAGATCGTGGAGAGCGGCAGCCTCGACGCGCGCTTGATGGCGACCCTCTGGGCGGCGGTCAGCCGCCGTCGGGGCGTGATGCTCTCCTCCGAGGCGCCCATGGCCGGCAAGACAACGACCCTGTCGGCGCTGGTCGATCTCCTGCCGCACAGCACGGTCGGCATCTTCCTGCGCGGCTGGCGCCGTGATTTCGCATGGACCGATGAGATCGGTCCCGACCGAGGCTACATGCTCGTCAACGAGATGAGCGACCACCTGCCGATCTACGTCTGGGGACCCAACGCCCGCGGCGCCCTCCAATTGGCCGGCGCCGGGTACGGCATCGGGGCCACCATGCACGCCGACACGCTGGACGAGGCGCTCGGCACGCTGCGCGAGCTGGGAGCCGTCGACACCGATCTCGCCGGCCTGACCATCTACCTGCAGTTCTCGGCGTACCGCACCCCCGCGGGCATGTACCGGCGTTGCGAAGAAGCCTGGCACCTGCGAACCAACGGCGACGGCGCCCTCGCGCCGGTTCGCCTGGCGGCTATCGAGGGTGACCGCTCGCCGAGCCTGACCGGCGCGCAACGCTATCCGATGCCGCCCAGCCTGCCGGACGACGGCGGTCGCGCCGCCCGCGCGCTCGTGCATGATCCGGCCGCCTACGCCGTGCTCGCCGCCGGTCTCGGCCTGAGCGCCGGGGAGCTGGAGGAAGAGCTGGCCACCCGGGCCGACTTCCTGGCCAGCCTCTCGGAGCGCGGGATCTGCGACCCGCCATCGGTCGCGTCGGCGCTCGCCGAGTACCCGAGCCTGCCCGTCGAAGGAGCCACCGCATGACCGAGCGACCGACGATCGCCACGCTGGGCGAGCTGCGAGCATCCGGCTATCAGCCGCGCACCGTCAAGGAGGAGCTGCGCGCCAACCTCGTCGATCGGCTGCGCCGCGGCGAGCCGCTGATGCCCGGCATCCTCGGCTATGACGACACGGTCCTGCCCCAGATCGAGAACGCGGTGCTCGCCGGCCAGGACATGATCCTGCTCGGCGAACGCGGACAGGCGAAGAGCCGGATCGCGCGCTCGCTGATCGGCCTCCTCGACCGCTGGATGCCAGAGGTGGCAGGGGCCGAGCTGCATGACGACCCGTTGCAGCCGGTGAGCCCGTACGCGCTCGCGCTGATCGCCGAGCGCGGCGACGACACGCCTGTCGCCTGGCTGGCCCGCGAGGACCGCTACGGCGAGAAGCTGGCCACGCCGGACATCACCATCGCCGACCTCGTCGGCGAGGTGGACCCGGTGAAGGTTGCCGAAGGGCGCGACCTGTCGGACGAGCTCACGATCCACTACGGCCTGCTGCCCCGCACCAACCGCGGCATCTTCGCCCTCAACGAGCTGCCGGACCTGGCCGAGCGAATCCAGGTCGGCCTGCTCAACGTGATGGAGGAGCGGGACGTGCAGATCCGCGGTTACAAGGTCCGGCTGCAGCTGGACCTGTTCGTGGTCGCCAGCGCCAATCCAGAGGACTACACCAGCCGCGGCCGGATCATCACCCCACTCAAGGACCGCTTCGGCGCTCAGATCCGGACCCATTACCCCGAAGACCCCGAGGTCGAGACCGCCATCGTAGAGGCCGAGGCCCTGGCCTTCGAGGACGAGACGGCCGCATCGGTGCCGGTCCAGGTGCCCGGCTTCATGCGCGAGATCGTGGCCGAGCTGTCGCAGCTGGCCCGCCGCTCGTCGGAGGTCAGCCAGCGCTCCGGGGTGAGCGTGCGAGTCACTATCGCCAACCACGAAACGCTGATGGCCGCGGCCCTGAAGCGGGCGGTGCGCCTGGGCGAGCCCGCGGCGGCCCCGCGGATCAGCGACCTGTCCGCTGTCGTGGCCTCCACGGCCGGCAAGATCGAGCTCGAGACGCTGGGCGACGAGACGCGCGAGGAGAAGGTGATCGAGAAGCTCGTGCAGCGTGCGGTGGTGAACGTGTTCAATCGGCACTTCTCGCTTTCCGAGCTGGTGCCGCTGAT
>DASQFY010000105.1:0-1929 GCA_035632895.1 Candidatus Dormiibacterota bacterium | reverse complement strand
CGACACAGCGCGCGAGCACGGCGTCCGCTTCGTCGGGCCAAACATCTACGGCGTCTACTACACGCCCGGCAAGATGAGCGCCGCGTTCACCACGCCCTACGACGTGCAGGGGCCGGTCGCGCTGGCCTCGCAGAGCGGCGGCATCGGGATGGGGATCCTCGGCTTTGCCCGGTCCACCAAGATGGGCGTGTCCGCGATCGTCGGGCTCGGCAACAAGTCCGACATCGACGAGGACGACCTGCTGACGTTCTTCGAGGACGACGACGCCACCAACTGCGTCGCCCTGCACATGGAGGACCTCAAGGACGGGCGCTCCTTCGTCGAGGTGGCCCAGCGCGTGTCCAAGAAGAAGCCGATCGTCGTCCTCAAGGCGGGCGCGACGCCCGCCGGCACGAAGGCGGCGGCGTCCCACACGGCGGCGCTGGCCGGCGACGACAAGGTCTACGACGACATCCTTCGCCAGGCCGGTGTGGTCCGGGCGCGCGGGCTCCAGGAGCTGCTCCAGTTCGCCCGCTGCCTGCCGATCCTGCCGACGCCCACGGGGGAGAACGTCGTGATCATCACGGGCGCCGGCGGCTCGGGAGTGCTGCTGTCCGACGCCTGTTACAACACCGGGCTCCAGCTCATGGAGATGCCGGACGACCTCAACGAGGCGTTCATGAAGTTCATTCCGCCGTTCGGCGCCGCCGGCAACCCGGTGGACATCACCGGCGGCGAGCCGCCCGAGACCTACCGCAGCACTGTGGCGCTCGGGCTGGAGGACGAACGGATCCACGCGCTCGTGCTGGGCTACTGGCACACGATCATCACCCCGCCGATGGTCTTCGCCGAGGTGATGGCCGACGTCGTCGAGGAGTTTCGTGGGCGCGGGATCGAGAAACCGATCGTGGCCTCCCTCGCCGGCGACGTCGAGGTCGAAGAGGCCTCGCAGTACCTGTTCGAACACGGGATCCCGGCGTTCCCGTATACGACCGAGACGCCGGTGGAGGTCCTGGCGGCCAAGTACCGCTGGGCAAGGATGGCCGGGCTCCTGGACGGCAAGGGAGAGGGAAGCGGGTGATGGCGGCGGCGTGGTCGCAGCCCTAGGCGGGACGCCGGGCCGTGAGCGGGGACTTCCGCGCGCGGCGAGATTCGTCTTCTGAAGGGCGAGGAGGAGGAGAGCATTATGGGAGTTGGAGACACCCGGGACCCCGGCGCGGTCACAGTCGACGCGGCAGGCGCCGAGCGGTCCTGGAGCGCGGGGAAGCTGCCGCCAATGCCGATCCGCAAGCTACCCGAGGCGCCGGTGGCGGCGCACATCATCGGCCCGGCGATGGTCCTTGTCGCGCTCGGGGTCGGGTTCGGAGAGACCTACCTGTGGCCGCGCCTGGTCATCGTCTTCGGACCGGACATCCGCTGGCTGTTCACCGTCGGCGTCCTCGTCCAGCTGGTGGTGATGCTCGAGATGGCGCGCTACGCGATGGCCACTGGAGAGTCGATCTTCTTCGGCGCGGCACGTGTTTGGAAGCCGTTGATGTGGATGTTCTTCGCCATCGCCATCCTGGTCTACATCTGGCCGGGGCACATCTCCGGCGGCGCAGAGGCGCTCGAGGAGCTCACCGGCATACCGTGGCAGGCGTCCGCGACCGCCGGCCTGCTCGTCATCGGGGTGATGTTCACCGTCGTGAAGGTGATCTACAACCTCATCGAGGGGCTGCTGGCCTTCCTCGTTGGCGTGCTGGTGATCGGCTCGGCCATCGTGGGCTCCATCGTCGGCAGCTTGAGCGACCTCGGCAAGACCTTGGCGGGGACCGTCCGCTTCGATACGGGCATCCCGGACGAGGCCTTCACGGCGGCGTTCTTCCCGATCGTTGTCGGGGCGCTGGCCTTCGCCGGCCCGTCGGGCATGCAGCAGATGTGGTACACGCTGTGGCTGCGCGACAAGGGCGC
>DASQFY010000104.1:0-10035 GCA_035632895.1 Candidatus Dormiibacterota bacterium | reverse complement strand
AGGCCGGGCGCCCGCATGCGACCGGCATCGGTCAGGGCCTCGACTCGCTCCACGTTGAGCCTTGACCATGGGCTCCCTGGCCGTCGGGCTGAATAGCGCTGCAGGTAATTGTTCGTGTCGTAACGCTTGCGTTGGCTGTCGATCCAGCCATAGCACAGGGCGACATCGAGGGCGTCGCTGATGGTGACCGATACCTTGTCAGAGCCCTTCTTGGCGATCAGCAACCAGATGCCACCCGACTGCTCGTGGTGATCGGCCAACCACGAGTCCCACTGTCTGACATCGGTACAGGCAAGGACTTCGGCGGTGTTGAGTGATTCCATCCGTGGTCTCAGGCGCCGGCTGGAAAGAGGCAACGATCTCCAGGCGATGTGGCATTCGAAGCGGTGCTCACCGCTCCCACTGAAACACCTCCTCCAGACTCTTCCCGAACACGTCAGCAATCCGGAACGCCGCTACCAGCGACGGCGAGTACTTGCCGGCCCCGATGGCGGCGATGGTCTGGCGGGTGACGCCGATGTGCTGGCCCAGTTGGGCCTCGTGCATGTCAAGCAACGGCCTATGCATAGTGACCGTGAGCGTGGTGGCAGCGCCCAATCGACCCGGGTTATGGCGGTCACGCAAATGTCCCTGTCGGTTGTGGTGGGGGGTTGTGCCTGGGCTGTATCATCCGGACCACACTACTCCGGGAGCTGTCCGCAGCGCGTCCCACGCGCGGCGCGCGCGAGCAGAGAGGCCAGGGCTGGCATCCATGAGGTAGGGTCGTCATCCGAGCTTACCGTCGAACCGAGCATCGACGGTGTTTCGTGTTCCCGTGTGCAGGAAGGGATCACTATGGCAAGCACGGCGCAGGCGACTCCCGCCGGCGGGACCTACAAATACAACCTCCCGTTCGTGATCGGCGCATCCGCCGCCGGCACGACGATCGAGTGGTACGACTTCTACCTCTACGGCGTGCTGGCGGTCTTCTTCAGCCAGCACTTCTTCCCGCCCGGCAACGACGTCGCGGCGCTGCTCGCCGCGCTGGCGACCTTCGGCGCCGGCTTCGCGGTTCGACCCTTCGGCGCGGTCTTCTTCGGACGCCTCGGCGACCTGGTCGGACGCAAGTTCACGTTCGTCCTGACCATTTCGATAATGGGCGCCGCGACAGCGCTGGTTGGCCTGCTGCCGACCTACAGCACCATCGGGCTGCTGGCCCCCGTGCTGCTGGTCCTGATCCGGCTGCTGCAGGGACTGGCCCTCGGCGGCGAGTACGGCGGCGCGGCGATCTACGTGGCCGAGCACTCGCCGGACAACAAGCGCGGCCAGTACACAAGCTGGATCCAGACCACCGCCACCCTGGGCCTGCTGCTGGCGCTGGTGGTGATCGCCGCCACGCGCCTCACGCTGGGAGAGGAGACCTTTGGCGACTGGGGATGGCGCATCCCGTTTCTGCTGTCCGCGGTCCTAGTCGCTATCGCGCTCTATATCCGGCTCAAGCTGCGCGAAACGCCGCTCTTCACCCGCCTGAAGGACAGCGGCAAGTCGTCGACCCAGCCGCTGCAAGACAGCCTGGGCAGCGGCAAGGCGTGGGGCCTGATCCTGCTGGTCCTGATCGGCATGACCGCCGGGCAGGCGGTGGTGTGGTACACGGGCCAATTCTATGCGCTGTTCTTTCTCCAGACGCAGATGGGCGTGAAGTTCATCGACTCGTACATCATCGTGGGGGTGGCGATCGTGCTCGCGACGCCGCTCTTCATCTTCTTCGGCTGGCTCTCGGACCGCATCGGGCGCAAGCCGATCATCCTTGGCGGCTGTCTGGTGGCGGCCATTACCTACGTGCCGCTCTACATCGCCATGAACGCCTTCTCGCATCCGACCTTCGACGCGGATGGGAAGGTGGTGCTCGCCGGCGCGGCGCCGGACCTCATCCCGCTCATCGCGCTGGTGTTCGTCCAGATCGTGTACGTGACCGCGGTGTACGGACCCATCGCGGCGTTCCTGGTCGAGTTCTTCCCGGCCAAGGTCCGCTACACCTCGCTCTCGGTCCCGTACCACCTCGGCAACGGCTGGTTCGGCGGATTCGTGCCGCTGATCGCGACCGCGATCGTGGCGGCGACCGGCAACATCTATGCTGGGCTCGCCTACCCGATCATCGTTGCGCTGATGACCCTCGTGGTCGGCACCTTCTTCATCAAGGAGACCTTCCGCAATCGCATCTGGGACGAGGTCGGTGGACACCATGACGATCTGGCGCGCCGCGCCGAGGCGACACCGGACGCCCTGGCAGGATGAGGATGACCACTGGCTAGCTTTGGCCTCCTTCTGCACCGAGCCGATGGCCGGGTTGGCCATAGCCCGTCGCCCGGCTCACGGCTCAGGCAGACGTCCTCCGGTCGCGCATGACCGCGGTCACTGTCCTTCGACGCCTACGGGGTGGGAGTCACGGAAGCGGTGGAGCATGACCGGCTGGGTGATGAACAGCGCCTCGGCCCCAGCCGGTATCTCAGGCCTTGGTTATCAGCCGCTCCCGTTCATTGCTGGCCGGATGGACCAGGGCCCTGATAACGGCGGCGTTCACGTCGGCCACGATGATCTCGCCCACCTCGTCATTGGCGGCCTCGAAGATCCCGAGCTTCAGCATGCTCTCGCACTGGCGGCGGTTGTCGTCGCTCGGTGTCAGATAGTGGACTGACGCCGCCTCGTATCGGTGCATGAGGAACAGGTGCAGCAGGGTCATCAGGCGCTTGCGCCGAAGCCCTGGGGTGGTGTTCTGGTCCCGCACCGAGAGGATCGAACGGCCCCGGCGATCCTGGATTGTCCCAAAGACGATGCTAGCCAGCTTCTCGTCGGACGGATCCAGCACGCTGAGCTCAAGCAACTCTGAGCCCGCCGTGTGGGGGCGCAACGAAACACGCAACGCAGCGGGCACGCCGTGGTGCTCTGCCCAGCGGGTGAGCCAGCCGGCCAAGAGCTTTGGCGGCACTTCGGTCTGAACGAGGTGCTGGACCTGGGTCGATCCCTCCCCGGTGGCCTTGGTCGTTGCGGTCTGTCCGGACGCCGCCATCAGCGCGGCATCGGCACGGGGCCCACCCACCAGGGTCTGGGGCGTCCGGTAGGGCGACTCCAGCAACCGGAATTTGCGCTGAAGGCGGGCAAGGGCCAGCATCCCGTCCTCCCGCAGCGCGGTCGTGAACTCCTCGGCAGCCAGGCCATCGATCTGGTGGCCGCCGTAGGTGATGAAGTTAAACACGAACCCGAGCTGGCCCAGCTCCTCGGGGAACCGATGTATCTCGTCATCGGTCATGCCGGTCGTGTCCCAGCTGAACGAAGGTGACAAGTTGTAGGCGAGCATCTTGTCGGGGAAGACGGCATGAATGGCCTCGGCGAACTCCCGCGCCTCAGACAGGTCGGCCGTCTTCGTCTCCATCCAGAGGATGTCGGCGTACGGTGCCGCGGCAAGCGACTTGGCGATGGCGTACGGGACGCCCCCCTGGATCTGGTAGTAGCCCTCCGGGGTCCTGGCCCGATCGGGGTCCCAGGTGACGTGGAGCCCCATTCGCCGGGCGGTGGCTCCGGCCGTATACCACGATGCCGTGGCGGCGAATACCAGCCACTCCTCGACCGTCATCTCGAGCTGGGTCCCCTCATCGGCCCGGAAGGCCATGACATCGGCGACGGCCTGGCCGAGCGTCTGCAGACCGGCTTCGGTCTGCCAGGCCTCAAGGAAGCGATCGGCCACCGTGTCGAGCGTGTCCTCCGGCGAGGGTCCGCCATCGGCCATATGTGCTCGGGCGGCCTCATCGATGGCGGCCATCACGCCGACGCGCTCGAGCCAGACATCGGCCGCGGCGTATTCGTCGTCGGAGATTGCGTACAGCAGATGGCCGTTGATCTCGGCGACCCCCGCCTGGTGGAGCCGTCTCATCGCCGCCAGGTAGGCGGCCTTGTACCCGGGCACGTCACGGTTGGTCACCCCCAGGATGAAGGGCTGGTCGCGCTCGTCCCCGGGCCCGTCTAGTAGGTTGGCGGCCTCCGCGTCGGTGCGGGCCACGATGATGCCGGGCACGCCCATCACGTCGAGCTGGAAGCGCGCGGCGTTGAGGCGCTTGAGGTGCTCGTCCTGGGCGACCAGCACCTTGCCGCCCTGATGCCCGCACTTCTTCGCGCCTGGCTTCTGATCCTCGATGTGGTAGCCCGGCACGCCGACCTCCACAAAGCGCCGGATGAGGTTGCGGACGTGCGCATCGCCGCCATGGCCGGTGTCGGCGTCGGCAATGATCAGTGGCTGGAAGTCAATTTGGGGTGTGGCCTCTCGGTCAGCCTCGGTCATCCGCGAACGGGCGAAGCGCTGGTTCCTGTCCGCCGTCAGCAGTGCCCGAACCAGCCCGGCGGCCTCGTCCGGCACCTGGCTGAGGGGATAGCTCGCCAGGTCGGGGCCGGGATCCTCATCCGCCGAGCCCCTGGCCGAGGTGGCCCATCCGCCGAGGTAGATCGCCTCGATCCCGGCGCGCTTCATGGCCACCGCCTGCCCGGGCGAGTAGGGCCCGAAGGTGGTGATCGAACGCCGTTGCGCGAACAGCTCGCGCAGCCGGGCGTAGAAGCGTTCGGCTGCATTGCGGGCGACCGGGTAGTCGGTCAGCACCGTCCCTCGCTGCTCGACGACCTGGCGGGCGATGTACAGGCGGGTGGTCTCCGCGAAGCGCTCGCTTTCCATCCAGCAGCGAGTGGCTTCAACCTCGTCCTCGAACGACCCCATGACCCCCCTCCTCGATGAGCGGCGCTGTCAGACGAGTGTACGCGCCCAATCGCTCGCAGCACCAGACGCGGCCCTCCCGGCGCGCTTCGAGCACCGGTGTTGCCTCGCGGCCGGCGCATCGTCTATGCTCGCCTCCGCTCGTTGGAGGTGATCGAGGGCAACCGATGACCTACCGCTTCACGCAGCACATACGCCTGCTGCCGGTTGCACTGGCATTGCTCCTCGCCGGTTGTGGAGGCGGGGCAGCGACGGCGGAGCCCGGCACGGAGACCGCGACCACCACGGATGCGCAGGGTCCCGTGGCGAATGCGTGCCCGGCCGAGGGTTGTCACATCACGATCCTGAGTGCCGAGCGGGACGGGGACGAGATCGCGGTCACGTGGGAGGCCAACTTCGTCCCGGACATCTCGCGGAACCACATTCACGTGTACTGGGACATCTACACGGCCGACCAGGTGAGCAGCGACGCCGAGGCGCAGGGCGTGACCCAGGGGGAATGGGTCCCCACCGATGTCGTCCCCACCTTCGTGACCCAGGACGTGGTGGCGGTGGCAGTGCGCGGTGACTCCACCACCATCTGCGTCACGGCTGGCGACCGCGACCACGTCGTGCTCGATGCAACGCTCGTCGACTGCCGAGACGTAGCCGATCTCCTCTAGGGCGAGTCGAGACCGGGGCGTGACTCCCCCACGGCCCATCGACTCACCGCCGTCTGCGCTCCAGATCTTCCTGATCGCCGACGTCCGCGGGTACACCACGTTCACGCAGCAGCGTGGCGACGAAGCCGCTGCTGTCCTGGCCACCCGCTTCGCGTCGATCGCCCAGACGGTCCTCGAGCCCGGCGGTGGAACGGGGCTCGAGTTCCGCGGCGACGAGGTAATGGCCGTCTTCATGTCGGCCCGAAAGGCGATCCAGGCCGCGATCGATCTGCAGGCTGCGTTCGTGGAGGCGACGATCGCCGATCCGACGCTCCCGCTCCCGGTCGGCATCGGGCTCGACGCGGGCGAGGCCGTGCGGGTCAAGGACGGATATCGGGGCGGTGCGCTGAACCTGGCGGCCCGGCTCTGCGCGATGGCGGGGCCCGGCGAAATCCTGGCTAGCCAGGGGGTCGTGCACCTCGCCCGCCGCATCGACGGCGTGACGCAGGTCGACGGAGGGCTCGTTCGCCTCAAGGGCCTGGCGGAACCGGTGCGGATCACCCGACTCACCCGCGACGGATGGGATCCGGGAGAGGATGAGGCGTTCCAGCGCGCGCTCGGGCCGAGGAAGTCTCTGCCCCGGTCGGGAGGTGCGGACCCCGGTCCGTACCGCGGACTGGCCGCGTTTCAGCCTGAGGACGCAGAGTGGTTCTTCGGGCGCGAGCAGCTCGTCGCCGACCTCGTAACCAGGCTGGAGCGGGAGCCCGTGCTGTTCGTGATCGGGCCGTCCGGCAGCGGCAAGTCGTCAGTGGTGCGGGCGGGGCTCATACCCGCGGTCCAGGCAGGACGGATCGCGGGCAGCGAGCGCTGGCCGGTCGCGCTATTCACGCCGCGGGCCGATCCGTTGGCCGAGCTGGCGCGTCAGCTCCGCCGGCTGGCCGCCGGCGTGCCGGGATCGGGTGCCGATGGCGACGAGGCCACGCCCTTCGTCGGGCCCTCCGAGGCGCATCGCCTTGCCGACCTCGTCGGCAGCGAGAGCGGCAGGGTGCTGATGGTGATCGATCAGTTCGAGGAGCTGTTCACGCTCAGCGGCCGACGCGCGCAGGAGCGCTTCCTGGAGACTCTGGCCGCCATGATCGATCCGCCTGATAGCCGAGTGCGGGCCGTGATGGCGATGCGAGCCGACTTCTACGAGATCTGCGCCACCTTCCCCTGGCTCGCAGAGCGGATCACCGCCAACCAGGTGCTCGTGGGGCCGATGAGCCGCGCCGACCTCAGGAAGGTCATCGAGCAGCCCGGGATCGAGGCAGGGCTCCGACTCGAGGAAGACCTCGTTGACGCGGTCCTCGAGGACGCCGGGGACGAGTCCTCGGCGCTCCCGCTCGTGTCGCATGCGATGGCCGAGACCTGGCGACGGCGTGACGGCCTGACGCTGACGCTCGCGGGATACCGCGAAGCCGGTGGGGTGGCCGGATCCATCTCGAAGACGGCCGACTCGCTCTACGAATCCGTCTTCGACGACGCCGAGAAGGAGGCGTGCCGCCGCCTCATGCTCCGGCTGGTGACCCCGGGCGAGGGCACGCCGGATACGAGGCGCCGCCTGCATCGGGGCGAGCTCGAGCGCGACCCCAACCCTGAGGTGAGCCGGTGGGTGGTCGACCAGATGGTGGGCGCCCGGCTCCTCACCGTCGACCGCGACTCGCTCGAGATCGCGCATGAGGCGCTCCTTCGCAGCTGGCCCCGCCTCCGGGACTGGATCGAGGAGGCGCGGGACGACCTGCGAACGCGCCAGCGGATCGCCGCCGCCACTGCCGAGTGGCGCGCGCAGGATCGGGACCCCGACCTCCTGTACCGAGGCACCCCGCTCCAGTCGGCGCTCGAATGGGCAGCGGTACATGGCGACGCCCTCGGCCCCGATGGTGCCGAGTTCCTCGCCGCGAGTGAGGAAGCCCGCCGGCAGGCAACGGCCAGGTCCGAGGTGGCGGCACGGCGGGCCCGCTCGATCCGGCGGCTCGCGGTCTCCGCCCTCGGCGTGCTCGCCATCGCAGCGGCCGGAGCCTCGGTGATCGCCTTCGCCGCCCTCTCCGAGTCGCGGTCGGCCTTTGCCCAGGCGCTCGCAACCCAGGCGAGGCTCCTCGCCGAAACCGATCCGCGGCTCGCCATCGCGGTTGCCGTCGAGGCGTCCGAGCGAATGGGGCAAGACTCAGTCGACGCCCGGGCGGCGCTGGTGAACGCGAGCCAGGCGCTCGCCGCGCAGTTCGTGCCTACCGGACCGGAGGTCTCCGTCGGAGATGCCTCCACCGTCGCCGTCAGCCCCAACGGGTCGCTCATCGTCACCGGGAACCGCGACGGTTCCATCTCGACCTGGAACTCAACTGGGGTGCCCCTGGCCGGCAACGTGGCAGGGCATGCCCTGGCGATCGAGGAGATGACCTTCACGCCCGACGGTCGCTGGATACTCAGCGGCGCCCACGATGGCACCGTCCTGGTCTGGGACCTCGCCGACCCCGAGAACGTGCCGGAACCGGCGGTGCTCGGCGAGACGACCGGTATCGTGTGGAGCGTGGCCGTGGCTCCCGACGGGACCACTGCGGCGTCGGCATCCGAGGACGGAAGCATCCGCCTGTGGGACCTCGAGTCGCGCAGCGAGATCGGCCCGGTCTGGACCGAAATCGAGTCCGACGCGCTTACCGTGGCGTTCAGCCCTGACGGAGCGCTGCTCCTGGTCGGGGACGGCCGAGGCGAGGTGACCGGCTGGACTGTCGAAGATCGACGCGTGGCAATCCCCACCTTCGCAGGGCACGCGAGCGATGTCTGGGAGATCGTATTCTCCGCCGACGGAACGAGATTCGCGACAGCCAGCAGCGACGGCCGGATCCGGATCTGGGAGACCTCGACGCAGGAAATGGTCGCCGAGCCGTTCGGCCGCTCCGCCCACGACGTCCGCGGCGTGGTCCTCGACGGGGACGAAGTGCTCGCGGGCGACGAGACCGGCCGCCTCCTCGTCACCTCGTTCGAGGATCCCGGGCGACCGGTGAGCTACGCGCCGCGGGGATCGCAGATCGTCGACGCGGCGTTGGGCTCTGACACGCTCGCGACCCTGGGCAGCGACCAGCAGCTCCAGGCGTGGTCGCGGGGTGGCGAGCCCATCGCGCGCGTGCTCGAGAGGCACCCGAACGGCGCGTTCGGAATCGCGGCGAGCCCCGACGGGACCCGGATTGCAACCGGCGACGGAGATGGCAACGTGAGGGTCTTCTCCGTGACAACCGGCGAGCGCGAGCTGGGTCCCATCCAGCTCCATCGAGGGACGGTCTGGGCCCTCGCGTTCTCGGGCGACGGTTCCCGCCTGGCATCGGGCGGCGCGGACGGCGAAGTGCGCGTGATCGACGCCGAGACGGGCGAACTACTCGCCTCACCTCCAGCTGCCGGCGACGAGATCAGCTCAATGCTCTTTGTCGACGGCCGGCTGGCTGCGGGTGGGGCTGACGGCGTGGTCCGGATCTGGGACGGCGAGACCCTGGCCGGAGAGCTCGGACCGCATGGCGCGGGCGTGACGGCGGTGGCGATCTCCCCCGGCGGTACGCTGGCCGCCGCGGATAAGCACGGTGGCGTGGCGCTCTGGAACGTCGAGGACCAAAGCGCCGCCGCCGAGCCGATCGCGGCCGACGACAACACGATCTGGGGCCTGGCCTGGTCGGCCGACGGGGCCATCCTGGCGGCTGCGAGCGACGACGAGGTGGTGCAGCTGTGGAGCGTCGAGTCGCGGAGGAGGATCGGAGCGCTCACGCCGCATCCGGGCGGCGCGGCAGGTGCCGCGTTTCTCAGCGATGGGACAACGATCGCCACCACCGACCGCCGCGGATACGTGCGGCTGTGGGACGTCGGCGAGGCGGTCCCCCTGGGGGACGGGCTGACCGGTCACACAGCGGCGGCGTGGCGAATCGTCTCCCTTCCGAACATGCGGTTCGCGACCACCTCAGAGGACGGGACGGTGCGGATCTGGGACGTGCTCGACCAGGGACGAGCCTGCGAGCGTGCCGAGGGCGACCGCGGCCTCGGCGCTCTCGGGGATTTCCTCGGCGAGGGAGAGGAGCCCGTCGCCTGCCAGCGGAGGTCCTGAGCGTGAGGCGCCGAGCAAAGTCTCCGGTCATGAGTTATCCGTCCTGTCACTTGTCGGTTGCACTCGGACGGCCCTATGAGAGGTGACCGCGCCGCCAGCAGGAGGCCGGTCCGCCGCAGCCGCCGCTTCGGCCCCTGCAACGCGACGCCGGTGGGACGTCAGTCGTCGCGATTACGGCGCTCGGCGGCCTGCTCCAGCTGGAGGCGCAGCCGATACAGGACGTTCCATTCCTCGGAGTTGAGGCTCGCCACATCGATTCGCTCTTGCACCGCGGAGAGCCGCCTGCGCGTGCCGACGATGTCGCCGTTGGTGGACTGGTGGATCTCGAGCAGCTCGTCCTCGAAGGCCTGCGACTCTTCGTTCCAGGTCAGGTATGCGTCGCTGAAAGCCAGCTCGCGCTCCAAGGCGGCGCGGACGCGGTAGGCCTCCTCCTTGGGCCCGAGGATGGAGACGTTGGTGGCGTAGGCAAGGATCTCGAGCTCGTCGACCGCCAGGCGCATCGGCTTACCGCGCACGACCGCGCCCAGAAGGTGGCGCGC
>DASQFY010000103.1:0-10919 GCA_035632895.1 Candidatus Dormiibacterota bacterium | reverse complement strand
GGCGCGGTCACGCGAACCCCTGGGGCCGTTGACAGCGCGGGCCGGGCCGCGACCAACCAGAACAGGACGGTACCCGCCACGGCCAATGCGCTCGCCAGGGCGAGCCAGCGCGCCGCTACCACTTCGGGAGCGGATGACGGGGAGCTCGTCTCGGTTGGCAGCGTTGGCGGAGGCTGGCTCCCGGTGGGATCGACCAGGAACGCGAAGATGCCGGCGGTGATGTGTCCGTCGGTGGCCGAGGTGACCTGGTAGCTGACGGTGTAGGTGCCCGGCTCCAGGCTGGGCAGCGCCGCAGTCGCGGTCGACCCGGCGGGATCCAGGTTGAGGGCGCCAACTCCCGGCACCTCCGCCTGCCGATTGTCGAGGAGGGCGACCCTGGCCGTAACGAGGTCGATGGGCTCGGAGAAGGTGAGGGTCAGCCGTTCAGGAGGCTCGGGCAGGCTGGCGTTGGCCGCCGGGTCGGACGCAAGGAGCTCGGCATGGGCGCGCACCGTCCCCGGAAAGAGGAGCGTCACCGCGAGCAGTCCCAGCAGCAGGGCAGCGCGCACGTCAGTCCTCGGCGAAGAACGGGTCGTCGCCGTACAGCTCCAGCCAGCGGCGCCGCATCTGGCGGATGGTGGCCACGATCGCAGCCTCCGACGTGCCCGGGGGCAGCAAGCCAACGATCGCGGCGCGCACCGGTTCGCTGCCCTCCATCGCGAGCAGGGCCAGGTAGTCATGCACCCGCTGGGCCGGGGTCTTGCCGTGCGCGCGCATCCGCACGAGCACGTCCGCCTCGTGCTCTCGGGCGTCGGCAAAGTCCGCATCAGTCCATTCCAGCTCGGCCATCAGGGCTGGCACAACGTCCAGCCTCGGGTCGGAGTAGGCCCAGCGGACGAACGAGTCGATCGCCTGCGGCTGCCGATCGTGGTGTCGCGCGTGGAACCCCTGGAGGTACTGCCGGCGTTCTGCCTCCGTGCGGGTGAGGGCGATCTGGGCGACCTGGCGCATCTCAGGAGTCCAGCCGCGGAGCGACTCGACGAACTGGCGCAGCGTCAGCGTGCCCGCCGGCTGCGGCCGAAATCGGTGCTCATGGGTGTCCTGCACGGGCCCGTATACTAGCCCGCGCATGCACCGCCTGACCTCGGCGGGCCGGTGGCCGCGCCTGCTGGCAGGGGTGGCCGCGCTCGTCCTCGCATTGACCTCGTCGTTGCCGGCGCGCCCGGCAAACGCCGCGGGTCCCGAGCTCCGATACCTCGGTGGCGAGCTCAAGACGCTCGATCCGGCCTTCATCCGTGACCAGTCCGATGTCCAGGTCCTGCTGCAGCTCTACGCCGGGCTGACGCGGTTGGATGAGGCGGGGGAGCCCTACCCGTCGCTCGCGGAGTCATGGGCCGTGAGCGGAGAGGGACGGACCTACACCTTCCGCCTACGCGGCGGACTGACCTTCAGTGACGGGTCGCCGCTCGACGCGACGGACGTGCGGCGCTCGTGGCTGCGCGTGCTCGACCCCGCCACCGGCGCCAGCGCTCCCGACGTGCTGAACGTGATCGAGGGGGCCGCCGCGCGCCTGGCCGGTGGTCCGGAAGAGGGGGTTGGCATCGAGGCGCCGGACGCGCGCACCCTCGAGGTGCGGCTGCGGCACCCAGCCTCGCACTTCCTGGCAATCACCGCCACGCCAACCACCTTCGTCGTGCCGCGGACGGCAGATTCCGGCCAGACCTGGCAGACGGCGGATGCCTTCGTCGGCTCGGGGCCCTACGTTGTCGAGGGGATGGACGGACTCGACGCGATCTTCCGGGCGAACGAGCGCTACGTGGCCGGCCCCCCACCGATCGAGGAGGTCCGCTGGGTCACCGAGCTGGATGGCGATCCGGTGACCGCCTATGCCAACGACCAGCTCGACCTGGTCGGCGTGCCGTCGTTCGACGCTTCCTGGATCGCCTACGACCCCGACCTCGGCCCAGGCCTGCACCAGGCCGCCTCGCTTGGGGTCCAGTACCTCGGCTTCGACACCACCCGACCTCCGTTCGACGACGCCCGGGTGCGGCGCGCCTTCGCCCTGGCGCTCGATCGGCCCCGGCTGGTCGCGTTGGCCGAGGGCCAGGGGGCGCAGCCGGCCTCCAGCGTGGTGCCCCCGCCGCTGTGGCCGGACCGCCTCGAGGACGACCAGCAGACCGACCCGAACGAGGCGCGCCGGCTGCTCGACGAGGCGGGCTACGGCGATCCCTCGGAGCTCGGCACGATCACGGTCAACGGTGCCGGCCTGGGGGTCGGCCCCGCGGTGGCCATCTGGCGGGAGGAGCTGGGCGTCGAGATCGCAATCGAGGGGATGGACTTCGCCGACTACCTGGCTGCCCTCGAGGAGCGCCCGCCGCAGGTGTTCACCATCAACTGGATCGTCGACTACCCCTCGCCGTACGCGCTCTACAGCCTGCTCCTGCTGCCCGATGCCACGAGCAACTTCGGCCGATGGAACGATCCTGCGTTCGTCGAGCTGCTGGAAGGAGCCGCGGCGGCCGAGAATGAGGCTGAGCAGGCGACGGCGTATCGGGCCGTTGACGCACGCGTCGACGAAGAGGCACCCGTCATCCCATGGGCCTACGGCAGCGGCTGGTGGCTCGTCCGGCCCGGGCTGCGCGGGCTCGGGGACCTGACACTGGGGTTGATCGACCTGGGGAGAGTCTCGTGGGACGGCTGACGCATCGGCTGCTCGTGGCGGTGGCATTGGCGGCCGTGCTCGTCTCCGGGCTGGCAACCCCGGTCGCCGCCTTCACCGGCTTTGGACCGATCAGTGCGGATGCCACGTACGGCGTCGAGATGGTCTTCCGCGTCGAGCTGGCCGGTGGAGCGCCCGACCGGCTCGACCTGCTGCTTCGCTTCGGTGACGACGAGGCGACGTTCGTCGCTCCGGTGACGCCAGCCGGAGCGAGCGCCGAGTATCGCTGGGATGCCGCGCGCGATCACGTCACGCCCAACACCCCGATTGCCTATCGCTGGCGAGCGACGGACGGCGACCGCGTCACGCTGAGCCCGGAGCGCACCCTGCTGTACGACGACGACCGCCCCGGGCTCGACTGGGATTCGATGCGGATCGGTGACGCCACGGTGCACTGGTACGGCGGGGCGGAGGGGCAGGCTCGGCGGTTCGGTGAGCTCTCGGCCGACGGCGCCGGCCGCGCCGAGGCGCTGCTCGGCCACGAGCTGGCCGGGCCGGTCGACATCTTCGTATACGACTCGCGCGACGAGTTCTTCGGCGCGCTGGGGCCCGGCGCGCGCGAGTGGACGGGGGCGGCCACCTATCCGCCCCTGCGCACGATCTTCATGTGGCTGGGCGGCGGCGCGTCCGGCTTCCTCGAGACCACCCTCGTCCACGAGGTGACGCATGTCGTCTTTTACGACGCGACCGCCAACCCGTTCCACGACCCGGCAAAATGGCTGAACGAGGGGTTGGCGACGTGGTCGGAAGAGCAGTCCGCCGACCAGCAGCGATCGACCGTCGAGTTCGAGGCCTCGGGCGGCGGCCTCTTCGCGTTCGAGGCGATTGCCGCCGGGTTCCCGATCGGTTCGCGAGGCGCGTCGCTCTCGTACGCCCAGGGCACGACCATGGTCGGCATGATCATCGATCGATTCGGCGAGGGAGCAATTGCGGGCATCGCGGCTGCCTATCGGGACGGGGCCTCCGACGATGAGGCGCTCGAGGCGGGCACCGGCATGCCTGCCGACGAGCTGTATGCCGATTTCTACGCTGACTTCGGGGTGGATCCGCCGGAACCGATTGAGCCGGCCCCCATCCTGCCGTCGAACGTCCGCACTCCGGGCGGCACGGGCGGCGACGGCGACGGTGGGCCTGCCGCGTCATCTCCAGCGGGACCCTCGACGCCAGGCGAGGAGGAGGTCAACGTCGCCCTGCTGGTGGTGCCGATCATCTTGCTGGTGGTTGCGGGGATTGCCGCGGCCGCCTGGGCCGCGCGCCGCGCGGCGCGGCGGCGGGAGGACGAATGAGCAGCCGAGCGAGCAGTCGTGCGTTCGCCGTGCGGCCCGGTTGGGCGGTCTCCATCGCCGCCGCGCTGGCGGTGATGGGCTTCGTGGGCGCCGCGCAATGGAACAGCTCGGTGCCACGCCAGGAGTTCACATCCTCGGCGCAGCAGGTCCTGGCCGCCCAGGTGCTCGAGCTCGAGCGCGAGCAGGGAGAGCTTCGCGCCCAAATCGCCGACGCGGAGGCCGAAGTGCAGCGCTTCCAGGCTGCGTCGACCAGCAGCTCGGTGGCGCTGGCCGCGCTGAACCAGGCCGTCGCGGAGGCGCGGCTGGCAGCCGGCCTGGCCGCGGTGCACGGCCCCGGCGCCGTGATCGAGATCGCGGACTCGCAGCGGGTGGTGCCAGCCGGCGGGAACCCATCCAGCTTCATCGTGCTGGTCGACGATTTGCGCGACATCGTCGCCGCCCTGTGGGCCTCGGGCGCCGAGGCGGTGGCGATCAACGACGAGCGGCTGGTCGCGACCTCGTCGATCTATGGCGTCGGCGCATCGGTGCTGGTGAATACGGCGTTCCTGTCGCCGCCCTTCCGGATCGTGGCGATCGGACCCGAGGGCCTGCTCGATCGGTCCCTGGCTCATGACGCCTTCGTGGGCCGGGTGGCGCAGCGGATCGAGTTCTTCGGGCTGGAGTTCGCGACCGCGGCAGCGGAGGACCTCACGCTGCCCGCATTCGTTGGCAACACGCGCTTCCGATGGGCGGTGCCCGTCGACGGGCCAAGCTGATGAGCACTCGAATGGCGCAGGCGAGTCTCACTGCTGTCGCGCTGCTGATCGGCATGCTGCTGGTCGGTCAGCTCCGCTCACAGGCGCGCCCGACCGAGATCAGCAGCCTGCCCGCCCAGGAGCTGTCGCAGCTGATCGAAACGCTCGGGGGGCGGAACCGCGAGCTGCGCACCGGGCTGGCCGACATCCGCGAGCAGCTGCGCGACTACCGGGTCGCAGAGTCGCAGGGTCAGAGCGCGCTCGACGTCACGCGCGAGGACCTGCGGCGCATCACTGCCTTCGCCGGCCTGGCGGCGGTGGAGGGGCAGGGGATCGTGCTGGAGGTCGACGGGACGCTGGATGCGATCGCCCTGAACGACCTGATCAACGAGCTGCGCAACGCCGGTGCTGAGGCGCTCGCCGTCGACGAGATCCGCCTCACCCAGCGCTCGGTCGCGATCCAGGGACCGACCTCGCTGCTCATCGACGGGATCGAGGTTGGGGAGCGCTTCCGGCTGCGGGCGATCGGCTCGCCGGAAGGATTGCTGGCGACGATCGAGCGGCCGGGCGGGATCATCTCGCAGCTCGAGCAGTTCATCGACGCCGCCATTTTCGCCCGCCAATCGGACGGCATCACGCTCCCGGCAACGAGCCTTGCGCTCGTGCCATCCGTGGCGCAGCCGGTCGAATGACGGTTCTGCTCGCCTTGACCCACGGCCCGGAGGGGCCGTAGAAAGGTGCCGTGAACGAGCTGATCGACCTCGCCCTGGACAGCGCCCAACGAGCAGGCGCCGGGTATGCCGATGTCCGGATCACCGAGCGCGAGGAGGAGTCGCTGACCGTCAAGAACGGAGCGCTCGAGGCCGCAGACTCGAGCCAGTCGGCCGGATTCGGGGTGCGCGTGCTGGTCGACGGGGCCTGGGGCTTTGCCGGGTCGGCGGTGCTGGAGCGCGACGAGGTGGAGCGCACCGCCCGCGAGGCGGTCGCCATCGCACGCGCGAGCAGGCTGGCCATGCGGGAGCCGGTGCATCTCGACGACACGCCACCGGCAACCGACACCTACCGCACCTCGTTCGAGGAGGACCCGTTCGCAGTCTCCATCGATGACAAGCTGGCGATCCTCTTCGAGGCCGACACGGCGATGGCGCGACAGCCGGGTATCGCGGTGCGCGAGGGGACCATCGAGGGCGCGCGCGAGCGCAAGACGTTCGCCTCGACCGATGGAGCGCGCGTGGACCAGCAGTTCGTGGAGGCCGGGGCCGGGATCGAGGCGACCGCGGTCAACGCCACCGAGTCGCAGGTGCGAAGCTTCCCGCAGTCGGCCGGCCAGCACGTGACGGGAGGGTTCGAAGCGGTCCGCGCCATGGATCTGCCCGGCAACGCCGAGCGAATCGCCACCGAGGCCGCTGCGCTGCTGACCGCGGAGGACTGCCCGTCGGGCGAGATGACGCTGGTCATCGACTCGTCGCAGATGGCGCTCCAGGTGCACGAGTCGTGCGGCCATCCCATCGAGCTCGACCGCGTGCTGGGCATGGAGGCAAGCTTCGCCGGGACGTCGTTCCTGACCATCGACAAGCTCGACCGACTGCAGTACGGCAGCGACGAGGTCAACATCGATGCCGACGCCACCGCTCCGGGCGGGCTCGGCACATTCGGCTACGACGACGAGGGGGTGCCCGCGCAGAACGTCCCGATCGTGGCGGGTGGGCGGTTCGTCGGCTACCTGACCAGCCGGGAGACCGCGCCGATCATCGGTCGTCGCAGCATGGGGGCCAGCCGCGCCGCTGGCTGGAACGTGATTCCGCTGATCCGGATGACGAACGTCAACCTGCGTCCGGGACGGGCCGGCACGCTCGACGACCTGATCGCGGACACCAAGGACGGGCTGTTCGTCAGCACCAATCGGTCGTGGAGCATCGACGACCGCCGACTGAACTTCCAATTCGGGACGCAGGTCGGCTGGCGGATTCGGGATGGGCGGCTGGCCGAAATGGTGAAGAACCCGACCTACACCGGTATCACGCCGCAGTTCTGGGGCGGTTGCGATGCGATCTGCGACGCCAGCGAGTGGCGCCTTTGGGGAGTGCCGAACTGCGGCAAGGGTGAGCCGATGCAGACGAATCGCGTGGGCCACGGCGCATCGCCGGCCCGATTCCGCCACGTGCGGGTGGGCGTCGGTCGATGGTGACCGGACGCGTCAGTCGCCGGGCAGCCCCCGACGAGGTGCTCGACCTCGCCCTGGCGCGCGTGGTCGGCGGCGAGGCAGAAGCCCTGTACGTTGCTCGCGATGCGGCGCTGACCCGGTTCGCAGGCTCGCGGATTCATCAGAACGTGGCGGAGCACGACGCCACGGTTCGGGTCCGGATCGTGGACGGCGGCCGGTCCGGTGTGGCCAGCACGAATCGGCTCGACGAGGAGGGGGTTCGTGAGGTGGTCGCCCGGGCGACCGAGATCTGCCGGCGAGCAGCACCGAATCCAGACCCCGCCCCCCTGCCGCCGGCGGGGGCGGGGGGCGTCGAGTCGGACCTCGGATTCGTGCCCGCCACCGCGAATGCTGAGCCGGAGCGGCGGGCCGAAGGGGCACGCGCCGTGATCGCGGCCGCAGACGCCGCCAGGCTGGAGGCGAGCGGCGCCTTCTCGACCGAGGCCACCACCATCGCCATCGCCAACACCAACGGGCTGCGCTCGAGTCACACCACCACGCAGGCCAAGCTGCTGACGGTCGTGACCGGTGAGGATCGTGCGTCCGGATATGCCCAGGCCAGCTCGACGGATGTGAGCGCCATCGACGCGGCCGCGGTTGGTGCAGAGGCGGCGGACAAGGCGGCCATGGCCGCCGGGGCAGCCGACCTGGAGCCCGGTGAGTACGACGTGATCCTGGAGGAGTACGCCGTCGCCAACGTCATCGAATACCTGTCCTTCGCCGGCTTCTCGGCCCTTGCGGTGGAGGAGGGGCGTTCGTTCATGGAGCTTGGCCAGCAGGTTATGGGCCCGAGCGTCTCGATCTGGGACGACGGCGCCGATCCGGCCGGCCTGCCCGCCGCGATCGACTTCGAAGGGGTCGCCAAGCAGCGTGTCGACCTGGTGACCGATGGGGTGGCACGCGCGGTCGTGCATGACTCCGCGACGGCGCGCCGCGCCGGCACGACCTCGACCGGCCACGGATTGCCGGCGCCGAACACCTTCGGCCCGATCGCGTGGAACCTGTTCATGGCACCCGGATCCAGCTCCAAGGCGAGCATGCTGAGCTCGATCGAGCGCGGCCTATGGGTGACGCGCTTCCACTACGTCAACATCGTCCATCCCCGCAAGGCGGTGCTGACCGGCATGACGAAGGACGGCACCTTCCTGATCGAAGGTGGTCGGATCGTTGGGCCGGTCCGCAACCTGCGCTTCACGCAGGCAATCCCAGAGGCATTCGGCCGGATCGAGGCGATCAGCGCCGAAACGCGCCTGGTGGCGGCGGAGTACTCGGGCATCAGCGCCCGCGTGCCCGCACTGCGCATCGGCCGCTTCGCCTTCACCGGCGCCACCGCGGCTGAGTCGGCGTAGGTGACGATGACCGCCGTCGACCTGCGCATCGGCGACCTGGTCCGCCTGCGTCGCCAGCACCCGTGCGGCAGCCACGAGTGGCGGGTCGTGCGGCTTGGCGCTGACATCGGCCTGGCGTGTGCCGGCTGCGCCCACCGGATCCTGATGGATCGGCTGGACGTCGAGCGCCGCTTCACGGGCCACGTCGAACGCGGCCCGGAGGTGGAGGCTTAGCGGATGGCCCTGTCGCCTGAGCTCGGCCAGGAGCTCGGTCAGGACCTCTCCGGCGCGGGAAACGTCTTCCGCAACCGGAGCTTCGTCTTGCTTTGGGTCGCACAGCTGCTGAGCCAGCTGGCGGCCAACATGGTGCTGGCCGCACTGATGGCGACGGTCTTCACGACCACCGGTTCGAACACGGCCATCGCGGTGCTGATCCTGACCTTCCTGGTGCCGGCCGTCGCGTTCAGCATCATCGCGGGCGTGTTCGTGGAGCGCAGCGACGCGCGCCTGATCATGCTCGCCTCGAACGCGCTGCGCGCCGGCGGCGTCGTCCTGTTCATCTTTGTCGGCACCAACGTGCCGCTGATCCTGGCGATCAACCTGTTCATCGCCACCGTGACCGCCTTCTTCGCGCCGGCGGAGCTGACCGCCATCCCGCGCATCGTCCAGCACCGCCACCTGATGGCCGCCAACTCGGTGTTCGTGATCACCATCAACGCCACCTTCGCGGTGGGCTTCGGCTTCCTGGGACCCCTGCTCCTGACCGCGGTCGGCGTGAACACGGTCTTCGTGGTGGTGGCGGTGATGTTCGGGTTGGCGGCGCTGGCCATCATCCCCCTGCCCGCGGTCCAACCTGAGCGACGCGAGGCGGTGCACACCGCGGAGGCGGGCCGCGCCCTGCGCGCCGTCTTCGACCAGGTGAAGGAGGGGATCGAGTTCGTGCGCGACAACCGCCAGATCGCGTGGTCGCTCGGCTACCTGGGCATCGCGGCCAGCCTGATCGGCGTGATGGGCGCTATCGGTCCCGGCTTCGCCACCGACATCCTGCGGCTGCGTCCGCAGGACTTCTTCTTCGTGATGGGTCCCGCCGGGCTGGGCGCGGTGATCGGGATCCTGTTCCTGAACGCCTACGGCAAGGGCATCCCGCGGCGGCTGTTGATCGACCTTGGCCTGCTGGCGATGGGGGTCACCCTCATCGGCCTGGCGGTGGTGAAGCCGATCACCCTCGCCCTGGCCCCCGCCTTCCAGCCGATCGAGGCCAGCCTGCCCGAGGCCCTGGCCCCGATCATCTCGGTCATCGCGCTGGTGGTGCTGATCGCGCTCACCGCCGGAGTGGAGTATGCGTTCGTGGCCATCCCTGCCCAGACGGCCCTCCAGGAGGAGCTGCCGGTCGGGGTGCGCGGCCGCATTTTCGGGATCCTCAACACCCTCCTGTCGGTCGCCTCGTTCCTGCCGGTGCTGATCGCGCCGGTCACCGCCGACCTGCTGAACCTCGTCTTCCGGGGGGCCGGCATCCCGGTAGTGATGGGCGTGCTGGGGCTCGCGACGCTGGCGCTGGGCGTCGCCTCATGGCGCCACAACGCCGCTGCCGGGCTGCATACCGAGCCCCCGGGGCCGGTCGGCACATACCGGACGCTGGATGACAAGTAGGCTCCTCGCGGGGGCCGTGCTGCTCGCCTCGGTGCTCATCGCCTGGCTGGCGATCAGCTTCACGCTCGCCGCCCGCACGTTGCAGGGTGCGATTGGTGTGTCGTTGCTGTATGTCGTCTACCTGGCCTGGCGCGGCTGGCGCGCGATGCGCGACCCGCTGCGCGCGGCCGCTGCCGAGGCCGGGGTCGCGACGGGCGATGCCACCGGCCTGCCGTGGGTGACCGTCGTGATCCCGGCGCGCAACGAGGCCAGCGTGATCGGCGGCGCGGTCGCTGACCTCGGCCGTCAGGCCTACGCCGACGCCGCCGGGCCGCGCTACGACGTGCTGGTGGTGGACGATGGATCCGCGGACGGCACCGGCGGGCAGGCGCGGGCGGCCGCGGCGCCCTTCGGCGATCGGGTGCGGGTCGTGCGCCGCGAGCCGGGCAACGGAGTAGCCACCAAGGCGGCGGTCTTGAGCTTCGCGGAGCCCCACCTTCGCGGCGAGGTCGTCGCCCTCGTTGACGCCGACGCTCGCGTGGCCCCGGACTTCCTGGAGCGGGTGATGCGAGCCTGGCGGCGGGATCCGGCGGCGGCCGCCATCCAGGCCCAGCGCCGCTCCCTGAACGCCGCCAGCGGCTGGCTGCCCGCCGCCCAGGATGAGGAGCTGCTGATGGACATGGCCAGCCAATGCGGGCGCTGGGCCACGGACGGCACCGCCGAGCTGCGCGGGAACGGGATGTTCGTGCGCCGCGCCGCGCTCGAGGCTGTCGGCGGCTGGGACGAGCGAGCGATCACCGAGGACCTCGACCTCTCGACCCGGCTGGCGGAGGCCGGCGAGCGAGTCGCGCTGGCACCCGAGGCGGAGGTGCGTGAGGAGGCGGTGGAGCATCTTCGACCGCTCTGGAGGCAGCGACAGCGCTGGGCCGAGGGAAGCCTGCGTCGCCTCATGGAGGTCGGACCGCGGCTGGTCCTCAACTCGCGGCTGCCGTTGGGCCGCCGGCTGGATTTCATCGTGTTCGTGGGGGAGTTCGTCATCCC
>DASQFY010000102.1:0-1775 GCA_035632895.1 Candidatus Dormiibacterota bacterium | reverse complement strand
CGCGAATATAGGCACCTCCGACGGTATTTGGATAACGGGGGCCTAGGAGTACTTTGTTAGGTTGGGAAGGTGTGGTGGCATAGTGGGCAGGTGCCGATCCAATGAGCTAGTGCGCGTTGGAGTTCGCGCACGATGCCGTAGAGGGTCAGCCCTGCCCACTGGCTTTTGGGTCGGTCAGCCGCAGGGTGGTGATGAACAGGTGGGCGGCGGAGACGAGGGTGGCGTGGTGGTGCCAGCCGGTCCAGGAGCGTCCCTCGAAGTGGTCCAGGCCCAGACCGGTTTTCAGTTCCCGGTAGTCGTGTTCAATGCGCCAGCGGATCTTGGCCAGGCGCACGAGTTCCTTCAGGGGTGTGTCGGGGTCGAGGGTGGAGATCCAGTAGTCGGTGGGTTCTTCTGCGCCGGTTGGCCATTCGGCGAGCAACCAGGCTTCAGGGAGGCTGCCGTCGTCCGCTGGGGTGATGTCGCGGTTTGCCGGGCGGATCCGCAGGGCGAGGAATCGGGAGCGCATCGCCGCGGCCGGGTTGTCGGGGTCGGTCTTGGTGCCGTGGCGCCAGGTCACCGTTTTCAGGGCGGCGCGTCCGGCGGCCACGGCCAGGTCCCTGCAGGACTGGTGCGGGTCGCGGTAGCGCGGGGTCGGGGGGCGTCCGCGCCCGGCGTAGGGGGCGGTCTCGGGCGCCGCGTCACCGGTATGGGCGCTGGTGGCGCCCTTGACGGCGACGACGTAGCCGATCTCACGGTCGGTCAGCCCCTGCCGGAATGCGGTGGTGTCGCCGTATCCGGCGTCCGCGGTCAGCACGGGCGGGGTGCGTCCCCACTCGATCAACTCGTCGATCATCTCCAGGGCCATCTGCCACTTCGGCCGGTGATGCTCGCTGTCGGGGATCGCGCACCGCTTACGGTCGGCCGCGGCCGCGGCCGCGCCGGCGGGGTCGCCGGCGCACCGCTCGTCCCAGCGTTCGGGCACGTACAGTCGCCAATCCAGCGGCGCGGAGGCCGCATCGGAGGCGGCGTGCACGCTGACCGCGACCTGACAGTTGCCGACCTTGCCGAGGGTGCCCGAGTACTGGCGGGCCACGCACGGGGAGGCGACCCCGTCCTTGACGAACCCGGTGTCGTCGATCACCCACGCATCCGGATCGATCAGGGCGCACGCCTTGCGGGAGAGCGCCTTACGGACCGGCTCCACGTCCCACGGCGAACTGGTCACGAACTGCTGCAACCGCTGGTGATCCACCCGCAGCCGCTGCGCCATCGGCTGCATCGACTTGCGCCGGCCGTCGAGCATCAGCCCCCGCACATACAGCCCCGCCGTCGCCCGCCGATCCTTCCGCACCAAGGACGAGAACACCTCGCCGACAAAGGAATCCAACTGCTCATCGACACGTACGAGACCGGCTGCATCCACCTCCCGATTCTCCCAGAGACGACACCGAAAACCGTTGCGACACACCGACCTAACAAAGTACTACTAGGGCGCTGAAGATGACCTTGTCAACCGCCGTCACGATCTTCCATCCGGTGCCAGATTCGCAGGGCTTCGACACCTGGCTGTCCGAATTGCAGGCGTCCGCGCAAGCGGCCGAAGGCGCGGTGTCCACCAGCGTTTCGGTGCACGACGAACCGCACCTTGAATGGGGCCTGGCGGTCACCTTCGAAACGGAGGATCTGCTCCATCAATGGCTCGACAGCGCGGGGCGGATGGCGGTGCTGAAAGATGGTCAATCCCAAGGATACTGGCACGCCACCACGGATCTGATACTTGCCGAGGGCAGCGC
>DASQFY010000101.1:0-3285 GCA_035632895.1 Candidatus Dormiibacterota bacterium | reverse complement strand
AACCGCGCGGTCGCCGTCGGAATGGCGTTCGGGCCCGAGGCGGGGCTCGAACTGGTTGACGCCCTCACGTCCGAGCCTGCCCTGCGCGGTTACCACCTGCTCCCAACCGCGCGCGGAGACCTGCTCGCGAAGCTCGGCCGCGACGACGAGGCTCGGGTGGAGTTCGACCGCGCCGCCTCGCTCACCCAAAACGCCCGCGAGCGCGCAGTGCTGCTCCAGCGGATGGCGGCCTGCTCGCCCCGGAACGGCCGCTGAACAGAAGGAGGCATTCGATGTTGCTCGACAACAAGAGCGCTGTCATCTATGGAGGCGGCGGATCGATCGGCGGCGCGGTGGCGCGGGCCTTCGCTCGCGAGGGGGCGAGGGTGTTCCTCGCAGGCCGCACCCGGGCGACGCTCGAAGAGGTCGCGGATGCCGTCCGCTCCGCCGGGGGCGCGGCCGAGATCGCGGAGGTCGACGCGCTCGACGAGGAAGCGGTGGACCGGCATGCTGATGCCATCGCCGCGGAGGCCGGAGGGATCGACATCTCCTTCAACCTGATCACACACCCGCACACCCACGGCACCCCGCTTGCCGACATGGCGGTCGATGACTTCATGGCGCCGCTGGCGACGGCCGCGCGAACCACGTTCCTGACCGCGAGGGCGGCCGCCCGCCACATGATCCCCAGGTGTTCGGGCGTGATCCTCGCCTTCGGCGGTCCCGGCGACCGCAGCGGGCCGATGCGCGACTACTACCTGGGAGGCACCCAGGTCGCGTTCGATGCGATCGAGACAATCCGACGCCAGCTCGCGGTCGAGCTGGGACCGCACGGAGTGCGGGTCGTCACCCTCGCGAGCGGAGGGGTGCCCGAGTCGCTCCCCGAGGGGTTCGAGGGCCGCCAGGCGATCGTCGGGATGATCGAGGGGCAGACGCTGCTCGGGCGGGCCGCGACGCTCGAGGACGTGGGCAACGCGGCCGCGTTCGCCGCCTCCGACTGGGCGCGCGCCATGACGGCGGCGATCGTCAACATCAGCGCCGGCGCGCTCGTCGAGTCGAGATCCGCTGAACGCGCACTGTCCCGCTTCCGCGTGACCGGAGACGCCCGCGCGCCCGCTGACATCGACCGATCCGGAGTGCCGCCCGCCCATGAAAAGGCCCGACACCGAGTCTTCTGAGACTGAGGCTGAGCGGGACCTGCGACGCTCTCCACGCCTGGGACGACCGGCCGTTGCGCGAGGGTCCAGTACGACCCAAGTCGGTCGGCCACAGCGACGAGCGGGGCGAGCCTCGCGTGGTCGAGGTCGGCGAACTGCTAGCCGCCCAGGCTTAGGTGGGCGTCACTCTGCCGGTCGGGTCGGGGCCACTTCGCGCTCCTGTGCCCTCCCCCGAGCCGGCCAGATCAGGAAGGCTACAAAGGCGATCGCGATGCCGATCGCGGTGCCGACGGCGCGCTGCCAGGCGGCCAGAAAAGCCGGCTCGCCGAGGGTATCGGCGAGTAGCACGACATAGGTCGTGATCGCCGCAGTGAAGAGCGCGTACTGGACGGTCAGCAGGCCGAAGCAGAGCGCCGCCGAGATCGTCAGGACGATCGCCACGGCGAGGTCGTTGCCGCCGATCGTCTCTGCGACGGCAGTTGCGACGATCAGCCCGAGTGCGGTCCCGACCGCCCGCAGCACCAGCCGGCGGAAGGTCTCCTCGCGCTCCGGCCGCATCACAAACAGGATCGTCAGCGGGATCCAGAAGCCATGCTCGGTGAAGCCGAAGATGCGGTAAGTGGCGACTCCGGCCGCCAGCGCCGCAGCGAAGCGGAGCGCATGACGGAAGCTGGTCGAGCGGAGGGTTAGGTTGGCGACCAGGCCGGCCTTGGCGGCAGCGGCGCTCCAGCCGCTCCCCTCCTCGTCGGCGGCGCGGTCGACGAATACCCAGACGAGCAGCGACCAGAGCGCCTGCGTCAGGCCGCCGCAGGTCACGTAGAGCAAGGCCGGCCATGCCTCGCTCGGAGCGAGGAACAATCCCTGGGCGATCACCAACGCCAGCGCCACCGAGAGGCCGGCGATGGCGAGTCGCAGCGAGACCGCGAAGCAGTAGCCGGCGGCGCTGCCGAGCAGCCCCATCGCCAGCACCGCCAAGACCGCCGACTGGCTGCTGAGCACGCCGAGCGCGGCGGCGAGCCCGATAATCGGCGCGGTGGCGGCCTGCCAAGCAGCGCGCGGGCCGGCCGGGGCATCGAGGCCGGGAAAGCCGGCGAGCAATGCGCCGGTCGCAATCGCCCCCTGGGTTGGAGAGTTGAAACCGAGCTCGACGATCAGTGCGATCCCAATCGGGACCGAGACGAGCGCGCCGCGCCGCAGCGCCGGGCCGGGCTGCGCAGGACCTATCGAGAGCAGCCGCGATGCCTGCAGCCGCCGCACAGCGCCGGACGCATTGAAGAGCCTCCCCGAGGCCTTGCCGGCTGACACGGGCATGAGGGTAACTTGGGCACTCCGGGTAGTTGCTCGCGGCTTGGGCTCGCGATCAAACGGGGCGCGACTGCATCGCGTGACCGAGCGGCACCAGGGCTGTCTCGGCGGGGCCTGACCAGCCGGGAGCCCGCGGGTCGACCAAGTCGAGTTCGCGATGTGCGCGGGTGAGGGTGAAGACACGGCTGGCGAATCCGCGCGGCTTCACGACCGTGAGCCGGATCTCATGTTTCTTGCAGTAGCTGTCGGCGCGGAGGATGCTCCTGAGGCCGGCGAGGTCGAGAAAGTCCAGTTCTTGAAGGTCGACGACTAGAAGCGTGGTGCGGTCCACGTCAAGTTGGTCGAGCGCGGCCGTCACCTGCCCGACGGTGGCCAGGTCAAGGTCCCCCGCAATCCGGAGGATGCGGGTGGAGCCGGAGTCCTCCACGGTCAGCCCAAGCGGCCCAGCCCGTCGGAAACGGCCAGACGACCCGGCTTGCGCCAGCCCGCTCATGGGAGTCCGTTTCGACCCGCGTGCGGTCCGAGGTGGAAAGCGATGACGGCCAGCTCGGGGTCGTGCTCGTGGGCGGAGAGGTAGGCAGTGACCTGCCTACCCGTGATTGCTTGGACGGCGGCCACGGCCTCGGCTCGCATCCCGTCGTGCAGGGCGTCGCCCTGGGTGTAGCCGGGTTGGCTCGGGTGCTCAGAAGGCCGCGGCCCCGCCGGCTCGGGCAGGTCGGGTAGCGGCCGCAGGCAATGGATGCGTGCGGGTGTCGCTGCTCATGAGCCGGGTCGCGGCGGCCGGCTGGGAGGAGGTCGGTGGTGTCGAAACGGCAGCCAAATGTGACGTCCGGTCGCAGGGCGA
>DASQFY010000100.1:0-6709 GCA_035632895.1 Candidatus Dormiibacterota bacterium | reverse complement strand
CGGCGCTGTGCTCGTGCGTGCTGCCATCGGCGTGGGTGTGGAGGCCCTCGGCGAAGATGCCGCGGAAGTTCTCGCGCAGCCCGGTCAGCGGCACGCGGTCCTGGGGCCGCCGCGGTCCGGCGACCGATGGCTCCACCGCTCCCAGGTCCAGGCTCAGGCTCTCGCTGAAGCGCGGCTCGACGGAATCATCGGTCCGGAAGAGGCCCTGTGCCTTGGCGTACGCCTCGACGCGGTCCACGGTCTCGGCCGGTCGCCCGGTCATGCGCAGGTAGCGCAGCGTCTCATCGTCGATCGGGAAGAGCGTGGCGGTGGCGCCGAACTCGGGGCTCATGTTGGAGATCGTGGCGCGATCCGCGAGGCCGAGGCGCGAGAGCCCAGGACCGTGGAACTCCACGAACTTGCCGACCACGCCGTGCTTCCGCAGCAGCTCGGTCACGTACAGCACAAGGTCGGTGGCGGTGGCGCCGGGGCGCAGCTCGCCGTCGAGGCGGAAGCCGACCACGATGGGCATCGGCTGGTACAGCGGTTGACCGAGGAGCGCCGCCTCGGCCTCGATCCCGCCCACGCCCCAGCCGACCACGCCGAGGCCATTGATCATGGTCGTGTGCGAGTCCGTCCCGACCAGCGTGTCCGGGAAGGCCACCAGCTCGCCTGCCCCGTCAGGCCGCGCGGTCACCACGTCGGCGAGAAACTCCAGGTTGACCTGGTGCACGATCCCGGTTCCCGGCGGCACGACCCGGAAGTCGTCGAAAGCCTGCTGCGCCCAGCGGAGCAGGGCGTACCGCTCGCCGTTGCGCTCGTATTCGCGCTCGACGTTGAAGGCGAACGCCGCATCGGACCCGAACAGATCGACCTGCACCGAGTGGTCGATCACCAGGTCGGCGGGGACCAGGGGGTTGATCCGCGCCGGGTCCCCGCCCATCTCGGCCATCGCGTCGCGCATGGCCGCCAGGTCGACGACGCACGGTACGCCGGTGAAGTCCTGGAGGATGACCCGAGCCGGCATGAAGGGCAGCTCGTACTCTGCCGGCTCGGCCGGATCCCAGCTCGCCAGGGCGCGCACGTCCTCCGCGCTCACCAGGCCGCCGCCGGACGCGGCGTGCCGAAGCGCGTTTTCGAGCAGCACCTTGACGGTGTACGGCAGCCGCGCCAGGTCGGAGGCGCCGGCCGCCTCCAGCCGGTGGTAGGCATAGGACCGATCCCCCACGCGCAGCGCAGCGCGAGAGACGGCCGGGTCGATGAGGGGTGGACGGGCGGTCACGGGCGCGCCTCCTTACGTGTCATCCGCGCGAGCGCGGTGTCGTTTCGAGTTCGGCGCCGGACGGGTGCGCCCGTCCCGGGTCGAGATGCTGTCGGCAGTATACGCCGGGTCGCCCCGAGCTCTAGGCCACGCCCGGCTCTGCGCTCGCGACCGCCGCGAGGGCGCGCATGGCGACGTCAACTGGGTCGCGGCCGGCGGCCACGGGGATGCGGACCTGGTTCGAGCCGGCCACGGGCCGGAAGCCCGCCAGCGCCAGCGCTCGCGTGACGGCAGCCCGGTCGTACCGCGGCCACTTCAAGACGACCCGCCCTGATTCCGCGCGGACTTCCGGTACGCCCGCCTCCTCGGCCGCCATGCGCACAGCCACCGCCGTGAAGAGGGCCTCGACCGCTGGCGGGATCGGGCCGAACCGGTCGCGCAGCTCGACCCGTAATGCTTCGGCATCGGCCTCGGAGCGGATGCCGGCAAAGCGCCGGTAGATCTCGAGCTTGGCGCCGGAGTCTTCGATGTAGGCATCGGGCAGGTAGGCAGACCCGGGCAGGTCCAGGCGGACCGCCCCGGGCTCTGGGATGGGGATGCGCCCACGACGCACCTCGACCGCCTCGGCCAGCAGGCGGGTGTAGAGCTCGAAGCCGACCGCCGCCATGAAGCCGTGCTGCTCGGGGCCGAGGATGTTCCCGGCGCCCCGGATCTCGAGATCGGAGAGGGCAATCTGGTAGCCCGCCCCCAGGTCTGAGGCGCTGAAGATGGCGTGCAGCCGCTTGCGGGCGACCGGCGACAGCGGCGCTCCGCGGCGATGGAGCAGATACGCGTAGGCCCGCCGGTCGGATCGGCCCACTCGCCCGCGCAGCTGGTAGAGCTGGGCCAGGCCGAAGGTGTCGGCGCGGTTGATGATGATCGTGTTGGTGTTCGGGATGTCCAGGCCGGACTCGATGATAGTCGTGCACACGAGGACGTCAAAGCGGCCCGCGTCGAAGTCGAGCATCACCCGCTCGAGCATTCCCTCGGCCATCTGTCCATGACCGATGGCGACCTTGGCACGCGGCACCAGCCGCCGCACGCGCTCGGCAGCACCCTCGATCGTCTCGACCCGGTTGTGGACGTAGAACACCTGCCCACCGCGATCGAGCTCGCGGTTGATCGCGTCGCGCACCAGCCCGTCATCGTCCTCCGCGATCCGGGTCTGGATCGGCAGCCGCGCCTCCGGCGGCGTCTCGATGACCGACAGGTCACGGATCCCGACCAGGGAAAGGTGCAGGGTGCGCGGAATCGGCGTGGCGGAGAGGGTCAGCACGTCGACCTCGCGGCGCATCGACTTGATCCGTTCCTTGTGGGAGACGCCGAAGCGCTGCTCCTCGTCGACCACCAGCAGGCCCAGGTCCGCGAACGCGATGTCTCGGCTGAGGATCCGATGCGTCCCGATCAGGATGTCCACGCTGCCCTCGGCCACTGCGGCCACGATCTCCTCCTGCCGCTTCTTCGGGACGAAGCGGCTGAGCATCTCCACCCGCACGGGAAACGGCGCCAGCCGTCGCTGGAAGGTGCCGAGGTGCTGCTGCGCCAGGACCGTCGTTGGCACCAGCACGGCCACCTGCCGGCCGTCCTGCGCGGCCTTGAAGGCGGCGCGCAGCGCGACCTCGGTCTTGCCGTAGCCGACGTCGCCGCAGACGAGGCGGTCCATCGGCCGGCGGCGAAGCATGTCGGCCTTCACCTCCTCGATCGTGCGGCCCTGGTCCGGCGTCTCGGTGTAGGGGAACGCCTCCTCCAGCTCGCGCTGCCAGACCGTATCCGGGGAGAAGGCAAAGCCCTGGGCGGACTCGCGCGCGGCGTAGATCTCGAGCAGCTCGTCGGCGAGCTCTGCGACGGCCCGGCGCACGCGTCGCTTGGTGCGCTCCCAATCGGTTCCGCCCAGCCGGCTCAGCGCCGAGGGCGTGCCACCGGAGTAGCGCGTGATGCGTCCGATCATGTCGGCCGGCAGGAAGATCTTGTCGTCGCCGGCAAAGTCGAGCTGGAGATACTCCTTCGTGGCGCCGCCGTATTCGCGTTGGGTCATGCCGGCGTAGCGGGCGATGCCGTGATCGATGTGGACCACCAGGTCGCCGGCCGCGAGCTTGCCGATGAGGTCGCGTGTCACGACCCGCTTGGCGGCGGTCAGGCGTCGCACACGGATGGCGCCGAACAGCTCCCGATCGCTGAGCACCACCAGGCTCGACGGGCCGTGGGTGAAGCCGGCGGACAGCGTTCCGTGCACGAGACCGATGGCGCCCGGCAGCGGCGCGTCGCGCAGCTCGGCGCCGGGCGCACCCGGCAGGCCGGCTTCCTCCAGCAGCTCGCCCACCCGGCTCGCCTGGTCGGTGCTGACCACGACCCGGTTGCCGGCCGCGGTCAGCTCGCCAAGCCAGGCGCCGAGCCGCTCGGCGCGGCCGGGCAGAGCCGGCGCAGTCGCGTAGCCGGCATCGGTCGGAGCCTGCTCGTCGAGCGACTCCGCCGCACGGCCCTCGAGCGCGACCAGCGTCGCAGCCGCGTCGTACGGCAGCGGCCAGTTCGGAGGCAGCTCGCCGGCCTCGACCAGGCCGGCCCGACGCTCCGTTGCCTGCGCGTCCAGCTCGCCGGCGATGGCGCGCAGCTCGTCCAGGTCGGTCAGGACCAGGTGCGCGTTCGGCGGGACGTGGTCGGCCGCGGGGCCGGCGGTCAGCAGCGCGGCCCATGTCTCGGCCGCCTCGGCCAGGTCGCCCTGCTCGAGTCGTGCCAGGTCGGCCTCCAGCACCTCGGACTGCAGGCGCGGCGCGCGGGCGCCGAGCGATGTCCACCCGTCCGGTGGCAGGAACTCGCTCGCCGGCAGCAGGGTGGCGCGCTCCAGGCGTCGTCGGCTGCCCTGCGTCATCGGGTCGAAGGCGCGGATCGACTCAACCTCATCACCGAACAGCTCGACCCGCAGTGGCTCAGCCGCACCGGGCGGCCAGACGTCCACGATCCCGCCACGGGCCGCGAACTCGCCGACCCCGCTCACCTCGACCGCGGCGTCGTAGCCGCCCCAGACCAGCGCGGTGAGCAACGCGCGCTGTGTGACACGCTCGCCGATCGCCAGGGAGACGCTGCCCTCCGCCAGCTGCGCTGGAGCGAGACTGCGCTGCACGAGCGCCAGCAGCGGTGCGATGAGCACCAGCCCGCGGCTGCGGCCGCCCAGCAGCGCGAGCACCTCCAGCCGCTCAGCCGACTCGTCGTGCTCAGGCAGCGCCCGCTCGAGCGGCAGCGCGGCGCGCTCAGGCAGAACGCGGACGGATCCAGTCGCCAGCCAGGCGCCCAGGTCGTCCGCCAGCCGGTGCGCCTCGTCCTCCGTGCGTACCACCGCCACCACTGGCGTATCCGACGGGAGTGCGTCGCGCCGGGCGGCCAGGTGCGCGGCGCGCGCCGCGGCGGGCACTCGCAGCGAACCTTCGGCGGGCGGCAGGTGTGGGACAAGCGTGCCGGTGAGGACGGCGAGTCGCCGATCGGCGCCGCCGCGCGACGCGGCCGGACGGGTGCGGGTGGCAGTCACGCCGGCGGCGCTGCCAGGTCCACGCCGTTGTACTCGTTCATTGCCACTTCCAACCCGTCGCGCAACCAGCGCTCCGCGGCATCGGCGGCGGTCGCGATCGCCTCATCGGCCAGCTCCCGCTCGCCGGGCTTGAAGGTCGCCAGCACGTGGTCGACAGTGGCGCGCGAGGCACCGGGGCGGCCGATCCCCACCCGCAGCCGGGCGAACTCGTTGCTCCCCAGCGCGGAGATGATGTCGCGCAGCCCGTTATGGCCACCAGCCGAGCCCTCGCGCCGCAGGCGAACGCGGCCGAGCGGCAGGTCGACGTCATCGGTTACCACCAGCAGGTCCTCGGCGGGGTCCGCCTCGGTCTGGCGCAGGGCCGCCTTGAGCGGACCGCCCGACAGGTTCATGAAGCGCATCGGCTTCACCAGGAGCACGCGACCGATCGGCTCGGGCAGCGCCACTTCCAGCCGTGCAGCGCCGTCGCGCACGCGGCCCATGCCGGTCTGGTCCCATCGGTCCGCGAGGAGGTCAACCACCCTGAAGCCGACATTGTGGCGCGTGAGCCGGTAGCGCTCGCCCGGATTGCCCAGGCCGCAGATCACCTTCATCGCCCGGGGATGGTAGACAATGCCTCCGTGGGTCGTACGCTCGCGCCGTGACGCCAGATCTGATCGTCGTCGGCGGTGGGATCATCGCCTGCTCGGCCGCGGCCTACGCCGCGGAGCGGGGCGCATCGGTCCTTCTGCTGGAAGCCAGCGAGGTCGGCGCGGGCGCATCCGGCCGGAACTCAGGCTCCGTGCAGTACCCCTTCGACCCGATCCTGGCCGAGCTGCACGTTCAGACAGTCGCGGCCTACCGCGAGCTGAGCGAGACGACGCCCGGCTTCGCCTTCCCATCCGAGCCGGCCGGCCTCCTGCTCCTGACCGATGACCTCGCCGCCGCTCAGCACCGCACGGACGAGCTCGCCCGGGATGCCCCGCACCTGGCGCCCCGCGTCCTGACCGGGGAATCGCTCATGGCGGCAGAGCCGATACTGGCGCCGGACCTCGCCGCGGTCAGCCTGGAGACCGGCTTTCCGATACCGCCAGACGGCGCCACCGCCGCGATGGCCAGTCATGCCCGCGACGTCGGCGCGGAGCTGCGGGTGGGTATGCACGTCGCCGCGATCCGCCGCGACCGCGACCGGATCACGGGCGTGACACTCAGGGACGGCACCGAACTGGGAGGCGATGCAGTTCTGGTCGCCGCCGGACCGTGGAGCCCGACCCTCGTCGATCCGTCTGGCGCGTGGCTGCCGCTGCGGCCGACGTACGGCGTCACCGTACAGGTCCAGCCGCCGAGCCTGCCGCGCCACATCCTCGAGGAGGGAGTGGTCCATACCGTGAACCAGCCGGTGGAGGAGGCCGAGGCGGGCGCCGACCCCTCCAGCACCTTCAGCATGATCAGCGTGGGTGCCACCAGCACGGTCGGCTCAACCTTCCTGCCTGGGGCCCTCGAGCCGGATGAGATTGCGCCGATTCTGCTCCGGCGTGGCGCTCGATTCGTGCCGGCGCTGCGCGAGGCCGCAGTGCTGCGCAGCCGGGTCTGCGCTCGGCCGCAGTCTATCGACGGTCGCCCATTCATTGGGCTATGGCCGGGGACAGCGGGACTGTTCGTTTGCACCGGCCACGGTCCCTGGGGCATCTCCACCGGACCCGCATCGGCAGCGCTGGCGGTCAGCGCTATCCTCGACGGGGACGAGGGCGGAATCGCGCCTGAGTTGCGCGCCGTACGGGCCGTCTGATGGTGCAGCTGACGCGGGATCGTCCTCGCCCGGAGCGCCCGTGATGATCGAAACCCGGAACCCCGACAGCCAGGCGCAGCGAGAAGCGCGGCTCCTTGCCGATCTGCGATCTCGGCGGCCATCCGCGCTGGCCACGATCATC
>DASQFY010000099.1:0-4356 GCA_035632895.1 Candidatus Dormiibacterota bacterium | reverse complement strand
TACCCGGCGGTCGAATGAATGAGCAGCCCCAGCCTCCCCAAGGAGCTTTTGCCCTCCAAGCGGGCGACCAGGTCGTCCGGCAGCTCGACCCACTCGTGCGTCTGGCCAAGCACGAATTCGCCGGGATGGAGGATGAACGGCTCGTCGCCGGCGATCTCGACCAGCTCGGTCAGCTCCGGCTGCGGCTCGCGCACATCGATGAACGGGTAGCGGCTGTTGCGGAAGACGCGGAAGCGCCGGTCGAGATGGAGGTCGACGCTCGAGGGCTGCACCGCTTCGGGGATGTACGGGTCGATGACGATCCGGCCGGCGGCGATCGCGGCCCGGATGTCGCGATCGGAGAGGACCACTACTCGGTGCGCTCCTCCGCCACCGTGCGCTGCTTCATGAGCCGATCCACCTCCCGCTTGAGGGTCGAGATGTCCTCATAGCTGTGGTAGACCGATGCGAAGCGGATGTAGGCAAGCTGGTCGATGTCGCGCAGGGCCTCGGTAGCCAGGCGCCCGACCTCCTTGCTCGTGACCTCGGGCTGGCCACGCGCGCGCAGCAGGCTCTCGATGTCGTCGACCGCCTGCTCAGCCCGAGCGATCGTGACCGGCCGCTTCTCGAGCGCCCGCAGCAGGCCGCCGAGCAGCTTGGTGCGGTCGAAGTCCTGTCGCGAGCCGTCGCGCTTGATGACGCTCAGCCGCGCGCCCTCCGGCCGCTCATAGGTGGTGAACCGATAGGAGCAGGCCTCGCACTCCCGCCGACGGCGGATCGTGCTCCCTGCCTCCAGGTCACGTGAGTCGATGACCCGTGTTCCCGTCTCATTGCAACGTGGGCAGCGCATGCAGGCTCCCGAGTGCGAACTACACCAGCAGTGGTACCGATGAGCAGCGTACCACAAGATATGGGCCGATCGTCAGCCCTCTCGCGTCCGCTCAAGACGTGCGGCGACCGATGCCTCAGCTGGCCGGCCGGGCTCCCAGGCCACCAGCGCGTCGACCAGCTCCTGCATCCGCAGGCGAGCGTGCAGGATGTTGAGGTGGCCACGCTTCCAGTAGATGAACGGCTCCTCGTCATCTGGCGGACGGTGCGGGAGGCGGGTGATGCCGCAGCCGCGCTCGGCCGTCACGATGCCGCGCAGGGCACGCTCGAGGTTCGCCTCGTACTCCATGTGCAGGCTGTGGAGCTGCTCCGGCGCGAGCATCCCGCGCAGTTCGTCGGCCACCGCGTCGAGCTCATCCTCGCCCGCCTGCAGGTGCTCCACCGCCTCGTCGATATCCATGTCGCGGCGGCGCAGGGCATCGATCGCATCCGCCAGCCCGGCGAGCGTGGCGTCGATGCGGGTCGTGCGGTCGGTCACTTCACGTCGGTACTTGTCAAGCTCGCGGCCGTAGGCATGCGGCCGTCGCCGCCCACCGCGGCCGAGCAGCCAGCTGGCCGGGAGCGTGGCGGCGACCAGCGCCGCCAGCGCGATCGCGAGGGCAAGCGGAGAGCGGTTGGGCATCGGTCTCATGTTCCCTTGCGTCGCTTGATCTCCTCGGTCAGCTTCGGCACGATCGCGAACAGGTCCCCCACCACGAACAGGTCGGCAAATTCGCCGATCGGCGCGTCGGGATCCTTGTTGATGGCGACCACGTGCTCTGCGCTCTGCATGCCGACCCGATGCTGGATTGCACCGCTGATCCCGGCACTCAAGTAAAGCGCCGGCTTAACGACCTTGCCAGTCTGACCGATCTGCAGCTGGTATGGCACCCAACCGGCGTCCGCCGCGGCGCGGCTGGCGCCAACCGCGCCCCCCAGGGCCGCCGCCAGGTCATGCAGGGGGCCGAAGCCCTCCTCCGACCCCACGCCACGACCGCCGGCAACGATGACTGTCGCCTCCTCGAGATTGGTCACCGCCGCCTCGGCGGGATGTGACTCGACCACCTTGGCCTTGCCGAAGGCGCCGGCGTCGGCCGCCGGGGCATCGGCCACCTCAGCTTCGCCAGAGCCGCCATCGGACGGGGTGAAGGTGTTGGCCAGCACCAGGATGACCGCCGGACGCGGTGCGCCGTCCGCCGGCTGGCTGACGGTGATGACCGTGCCCTGGAGCGTTGCCTGCTCGGTGCGCAGCGCGCCGCCTTCCACTCGGGCGGTGCGAACCGGTCCGAACGCGGGCAGCTCGAGCAGGCCGACCAGCGCCGCGGCCAGGTCTCGTCCATTCGGCGTGGCTGGCGCCAGCAGGCCCAGCGGCTCGGCCTGCTGCACCGCCGCAGCGGCGCGCGCCGCGAAGGTGATGGCCGGCGCGGGATCATCGCCGAGCACGATGACGCGAGCGGCGCCAGCGGCGCCCAGCGCCGCGGCTCCCGCACGCGCGCCCGCCCCGTACGCCAGCGCCACCGGGGCTCCGCCGGACTGGCCGGCAAGCTCCGCTGCTCCGGCGGCCAGCTCCAGCGCGCTGCGGGCGGCCTGCCCGTCCGCGAACTCGGCCAGGAAGACGATGTCGTCGCTCACTGCTGCGCCCGCCTAGATCAGCTTCCGCGCGGCGAGCCAATCGGCGACCTTCGCCGCGGCCTCGTCGGCGCTTACGTTCTCGATCCGCTCGGTCGGCGGTTTGGCCTCCGGTGGCTTGGCCTCGACCACCTGCGTCAGCGCGGCGCCGCGGAGTGAGCCCGCCGACAGGCCGAGGTCGTCCAGGGCCCAGGTCTCGAGCGGCTTCTTCCGGGCGGCCATGATCCCCTTCAGGCTGGCATAGCGCGGCTCTCCCACCTGGTCGGTCACGCTGGCAACCACCGGCAACGGGGCCTCGATCAGGTCATAGCCCGTCGCCGTCAGCCGGCGAATGCGCGCGTTGCCGTCATGGATGGTCAGCTCCGACCCATAGGAAAGCAGCGGCATGCCACGCAGCGCCGCCACCGCGCCGGGTACCAGCGAGCCGCGGGCATCGTCGGAGGCCATACCCATCAGCGCCACGTCGGGTGCCAGCTTGTCGAGGGCCGCGGCCAGAACCTTGGCGGTCGCCCATTCGTCCGCGCCGGCCAGGGCACCATCGGTCACCAGGTAGGCTTCGTCACCACCCATCGCCAAGGCCCGGCGCAGGGCCTCGCCAGCCTGCTCGGGACCCATCGACAGGTAGGCGACCGTCTCCACCGCACCCGATTCGACGAGGCGCAACGCCTGCTCGATGGCGTACTCGTCGAGCGGGTTGATGACCGATTCGGCCGCAGCACGGTCCAGACGAAAGTCGGCCGTGTACCGCTTCTCGGCGGTGGTGGCCGGCACCTGCTTGATGCACACAACGATCTTCACGCTGCTTGGCTCGCTCCCATCACCCCTTGCCAGTCTCCGGTACGCCACTCCGCTGCAGGAGCTGGCGCGCCACGATCAACCGCTGGATCTGCTGCGTCCCCTCGTACAGCTGCGTGATCTTCGCGTCGCGCATCATGCGCTCAACCGGGTACTCGGTGATGTAGCCGTAACCGCCCAGTACCTGGACGGCGTCGGTGGTGACCCGCATTGCGGTGTCGCCGGCCACCAGCTTGGCGCAGCTGGTCCAATACGGCAGGTCCGATGCGTCAGCATCAACCTGCGCCGCGGCGGCATACGTCAGCTGGCGCGCCGCTTCGTTCTGGCTGGCCATGTCGGCCAGCATGAACTGGATCCCCTGGAAGTCGACCACGCGCTCGCCGAATTGCTGGCGCTGCGCCGCGTAGGCGACTGCAGCGTCGATCGCTCCCTGCGCGATGCCGACCGCCTGGGCGGCGATCGAGACGCGCGAACGGTCGAGGGTGCCCATCGCGATCTTGAAGCCATCGCCCTCCGCCCCGAGCCGGTTCTCGATCGGGATGCGCACGTCGTCGAGCGTGAGCTCGGCGGTGGGTGAGCCGCGGATGCCCATCTTGTGCTCCACCCGCGGAGCAGCGAAGCCGGGCGTATCGGTCTCGACCAGGAAGGCGCTCATTCCCTTGCGGCCGCCGGCATCTGGATCGGTCAGCGCGAAGATGGTGACCAGGTTGGCGATCGAGCCATGAGTGATGAATCGCTTGCTCCCATTGAGGACGTAGCAGTCGGCCTCGCGGGTCGCCCTCATCCGGTTGGCTGCCACGTCGCTGCCAGCTGCCGCCTCGGTCAGGCCGAAGGCGACCAGCCACTCCCCGGACGCGAGACGCGGGAGGTATCGGTCCTTCTGCTCGTCGCTGCCGGCCAGGGTGAGCGGCAACGCGCCGAGCTTCTGAACGATTGCGATGAGGCTGGTCGTTGCATCGGCGCGCGCCAGCTCCTCGATCACGATTGCCTGCGAGATCCCGTCCAGCGCCGTCCCGCCGTGACGCTCCTCGTAGCCGATGCCCAGCAGGTCCTGCTTGGCCAACAGCTCCTTCAGGTCCCAGGGAA
>DASQFY010000098.1:0-1756 GCA_035632895.1 Candidatus Dormiibacterota bacterium | reverse complement strand
GACAGCAGGATCACCGCGCCGATGAACAGCGGCAGCCGATCTTTGACCCTGTCGCTGACATCGGCGAAGCTCGCCGTCTGACCGCCGACGTGGGCTCGCGCCGGGCTCTGGGCGAGCACTGGTGGGAGCACCTCGGTCCGCAGACGCTTGAGCGTGTCGCGCGTGGCATCGTCCTGAGGCCCCGTGGTCGGGAACGCCACCAGCGTCGCGACGCCGGCTGCGGCGTTCACGTCGGGGGGAGCGACGGCGTCGATGCCCTCGTCGGCACCGACCGCGCCGCGGAGGGGCTCGACCACGTCCGGATCCTTCGAGGTATCGACGGCGATGACCAACGGGCCGTTGCTGCCGGGACCGAACGCGGCGGCGGCGAGATCGTAGGCCCGGCGCTCGGTTCGGGTCTCGGGCAGCGCGCCTTCGTCGGGATTGCCCATCCGAAGGGCCAGCACCGGTGCGGTGAGCGCCAGGAGCAGCACGGTTACGCCGATCGTGTAGGCCCGCGCGTGCTTTGACACGTGCTCGCCCCAGCGCTGCCATCTCGAGCCCACCGTGGCGCCGTCGCGGGCTGGGTTGCGCCGCGGTCCGAGGCGGTTGATCCAGGGCCCGGCGAGACCCAGGAAAGCGGGCAGCAGCGTGACCGAGGCGATCACCATGATCAGCACGATGATTGCGATGGCGATCCCAGCGGCGGTCATCACCGGAACGCCGGCGACAGCCAGGCCGAGGATCGCGATGACCACGGTCCCGCCGGCGAAGACGACGACCTGACCCGCGGTCGCGACGGCACGGCCGATCGACTCCTCGACCGCCATCCCGCGTGCGAGGTACTCGCGGTGCCGGGTGACGAGGAAGAGGGCATAGTCGATGCCGACGCCCAGGCCGACCATGACGCCGAGCTCGGGAGCCCAGCTGGGAATGTCGATCAGGTACGTGACGAGCGACATCGAGCTGATGCCGAGGGCGAGGCCGAACAGGGCGATCCCGATCGGGAGGCCCACTGCGATCAGCGATCCGAACGCCAGGAACAGGACGATGACGGCGGCCAGCAGGCCGATGAGCTCGCTGGTGCCGGTCTCGGCCTCCTCGAACGCGAAGAACAGGTCGCCGCCCATCTCAAGCCGAAGTGGCGAGTCCGCACCGGCCTGGACGCCGAATTCCTTGAGGTTCTCCAGGTCGCCCGCGTCGAGCTCTTCGAGCACCGGATAGTGGATGCGGATGAGCGCGACGCGGCCGTCTTTGGAAACCGCCCCGCTCTTCACGGCCGCCTCGGGTCGCGCCGCGAGTACGCCGGCCGGATCGCTCGTGCGCAGGACGTTCGGGAGCGCGGCGACCCCCGCCTGAACGTCGGCCAGGGCGGCCCGCGCTTCAGCCGAATCGAAGAACGTCGCGTCGTCCTCGCGCGGCGTCACGACCATCTGGGCGGTGAGTCCGGCCTGGTCGGACTGCGCGGCCGTCAGCAGTTCTGTCGCCTTCTGGGAGTCGACTCCCGGCGCCTGGAACGAGTCCTCGAGCTCCCGACCGAAGGCGCCCGATGCTGTGATCACGAGCACGGCCACGAGGAGCCATGACCCGATGACGGCCCATGGGCGGCGGGCGGAGAAGCGGCCCAGGCGGTACAGGAGGTGCGACATCAGGTTGGTCTCCTTCGACGATCCGTTGGTGCACCGCTGCTGCGACCGGCGCGGCTTGAGCGTGACGGGAGTGAGCGGCGCGCACCATCGGCCGTAGGGCTCGACTTCGCCTGGCCGATCGGGCGACG
>DASQFY010000097.1:0-6887 GCA_035632895.1 Candidatus Dormiibacterota bacterium | reverse complement strand
TCATCCTGCTCTCGACCGACGACCTCGACGCCACGGTGCAGAACGCGGTCGACGCCCGCCTCGACAACAGCGGCCAGTCGTGCAACGCGGCCAAGCGCTTCATCGTCGCCGACGAGCTGTACGAGCCGTTCCTCGAGAAATTCACCGCGAAGATCGCCGAGATCGAGGCGACGGACCCGACGTCTGCCGACTCGGCGCTCGGCCCGCTGTCCTCGCTGAAGGCCGCCGAGCGCGTCGACGAGCAGGTCAAGCGCGCGATCGAGCGCGGCGCGACGCTCGTGCACGGCGGCACCCGCGACGGCGCGTTCTTCCAGACGACCGTGCTGACGGATGTCACTCCCGAGAACCCCGCCTCCAAGGAGGAGTTCTTCGGCCCGGTCGCGCAGGTGTACCGCGCGAAGGACGAGGCCGATGCCGTGCGCATCGCGAACGACACCCCCTTCGGCCTGGGCTCGTACGTCTACACCACCGACCAAGAGCAGGCGCTCCGCGTCGCCGACGGCATCGAGGCCGGCATGGTGTTCGTCAACGTCGTGCTCGCCGACGGCGCCGAGTTGCCGTTCGGCGGCATCAAGCGCTCGGGCTCGGGCCGCGAGCTCGGCCGCTTCGGCGCCGACGAGTTCGTGAACAAGAAGATGATCCGCATCGGCTGACGCCCGGGCGTCACGTGGCGACGCGCGGGATCTCGGGAAGTCCAAACAGGCCGTTCCGGTCCGACGCGGCCCACACTCCACCCGGCCGGGCGATGGGCGCCGCATACGAACGTGCCCGGTACGCGGCCGCGGACGAGTGTCATGGCGTATCGGGCCAGCCGAGCGGCTGCCACGAGCGCGAGACCTGGCTCCTGGAGCGGCGATAGGGACGGTGTGGATCAACGACCACCTGACCATCGCCTCGGAAATGCCGCACGGAGGCTTCAAGCAGTCCGGCTACGGCAAGGACATGAGCAGCTACAGCATCGAGGACTACACGGTCATCAAGCACGTGATGGCGAAGATCGCCGACTGAGGTGGACCGATGGAGTCGTCGGGCGGCCGACGATCGCCTTGGCTGGCTGCGCAACAGCCTGCGGCGACCGCCGCCCACCCGCTGACTTCAGCACTCGGCATGGCACGGTCGGCGAGCGTCACCAAGCAGTGGTGTGTCGGTGGGCGCCTAGGTGACTGAGGCGAGGAGCTCGCCTTCGAGGCGCTCCGGCCGATCGGCGAATAGCTCGCCCAGCCCTGGACGGAAGCCGTGGCTCAGGCCGGCCGCGAGCTCATCCTGCGAGTCGTAGATCCGGACAAGAACAACCTCGCGGGGATCGATGCGGATGACGTGGAATGACCGGAAGCCGGGCTGAGCGCGGAGGTCGGCGGTCTGGCGTCTTGCTTCCTCGGCTTCCAGTTCCGGACCGCGCTCGTCCTTGAACCTGATTCGGGTCACCGATGCATACATTCAGCCGTCCTTCGGGTCCTCGGGGCCCTTGTCTTCGTCTTCGGGTGATTCGTCGAGCTCCTGCGTGACGTCCTGGTCTACTTCGCGCCGTTCCTCGTTGTCCTCGACCTCTTTGATCACTTCGTCGGGATTCCGGAAGACATCCATGGTGCCGCCTCTTCGGAGTACAAATGTCCACAAACGGTAGGTCTCCGGAGCGTCCACGGCAAGCAGGCCGTGGCATCTCGGGGAGCGAACCCTCGCGATGACGGACCGTTGACGTGCGACACCGGAATGCGGCACATTTCGCGGCAACGCCGGCCGCTCGGCCGGCGCACCGGACGGAGGCGGTCGCATGACAGCCGCGACGGCTAGGGGTTCGGGGGAACCGGGCCAGAAGGGCCTGAAGGGGGGCGCACTCGGGTTCATCTCGGGGGTCGTCATCGGCGTCGCATCGACGGCGCCGGGCTACAGCCTCGCGGCATCGCTGGGGCTGGTGGCCGCCGGTGTCGGCTTCCAGGCGCCGGCCATCATGCTGCTGGCCTTCGTCCCGATGCTGTTCATCGCGGCGGCGTACTACTACCTCAATCGGGCCGATCCCGACTGCGGCACCACCTTCTCGTGGGTGACTCGCGCCATGGGCCCGTGGTGGGGCTGGATGGGAGGCTGGGGGATCATCCTGGCCGACATCATCGTCATGGCGAATCTCTCCGAGATTGCCAGCATCTACAGCTTCGAGCTGTTCGGCATCAGCGAGCCGAGCTCGATCGCCATCCTGGCGGTGGGCGTGGCCTGGATCGCCGTCATGACGCTGATCACCTGGATCGGGATCGAGCTCTCGGCGCGGACCCAGGTAGCGCTCCTCGGCATGGAGCTGCTGGCGCTTGGCATCTTCGCGGTCGTCGCCCTGGTCCGCGTCTACGGCGGCGGCGTCGAGAACTCCGTGCTGCCCAGCATCGACTGGGTGAACCCGCTCCTCATCACCGATGGGAGCGCGCTGGCGGCCGGCCTGATCATCGCGATTTTCATCTACTGGGGCTGGGACAGCACCGTGACGGTGAACGAGGAGAGCAGGGACGCAACCGAGGGCCCGGGCAAGGCGGCGCTCGTCTCAACGGTCATCCTGCTGCTCACCTACGTGCTGGTCTCGGTCGCGGCGCAGGCGTTCCACGGCGTCGACTTCCTCGTCGCCGAGGAGAACCAGGGCGACGTCCTGGGTGCGCTCGGGACCGATGTGCTCGGCAGCCCGCTCGACAAGCTGCTGATCATCGCCGTCCTGACCTCGGCCGCCGCGTCGACCCAGACGACCATCCTGCCCACCGCCCGGACGGCGCTCTCGATGGCCGCCAAGCGTGCACTGCCGCGGTACTGGGGGCGGATCACGCCCCGTTTCCTGACGCCGGGACCGGCCACGATCTGGATGGGCATCCTGTCGATTGCGTGGTACGTCGGCCTGAAGATCGTCTCCGAGAACATCCTCTTCGACGCCATCGCGGCGCTGGGGCTGATGATCGCCTTCTACTACGGACTGACCGGCTACGCGTGCGTGATCTACTACCGCCGGCAGCTGACGAAGAGCGTGAAGAACTTCGTCTTCATCGGTCTATCGCCGTTCATCGGCGCCCTGATCCTGACCTGGGCACTCGTGCAGTCGGCGATCGACCTTGCCGACCCGGTCAACTCCGAGTCCGGGGACTCGTGGTTCGGCTTTGGGCCGCCGCTGGTGATCGCCGTGGTCATGATGTCGATCGGCGTGGTGCTGATGATCCTCCAGCGGCTGCGTGAGCCGGAGTTCTTCCGCCGCAAGGCGGAGGTCGTCGACCCCCGCGTCGCGATCCACGGCGCGGTGGCTGATGCGTCCGAATCGACTCGAGCAGGAGGAGCCTGATGGCGGATGAGATCGTCCTTGGCTTCGATGGCTCCGAAGGGTCCCGAACGGCGCTGGAGGAGACGATCGCACTGGCGACCGGGCTGGGGACGGGGGTGGTGGTGGCGTTCGGCTACGCCACGAACCCGCTCGGCGGCGAGAACCGTGACGAGGAGCTGGCGATTCGCGAGCTCGGTGGGCGGGTGGCGGAGGAGGCCGCGGCGGACATCCGAGCCGCGGGTGTGGTGGTCGCTGTCGAGCTCGTCCACGATCGGCCCGCCGAAGCCATCCTGGAGGTTGCCCGGGCGCACGGCGCACGGCTCATCGTGGTCGGCAGCCGCAGCGAGAATCCGATCGTCGGAGCGATTCTTGGCTCGGTCGCCTACAAGCTGGTCCACCGCTCGCCGGTGCCGGTCCTCGTCGTCCCGCCCAGGGAATAGACCGATGGAGTCGTCGGGCGGCCGGCGATCGCCTTAGCCGCATGGCCAATGTGGTGAGCGGCTCGATCACCATCGGTCGGCCGATCGAGGACGTCTTCGCTGTCCTCACCAACGTCGAGAACACCGGGAAGTGGTTCCCGGCCAACGTTCAGGAGTGGTGGACATCGGAGCCGCCGCACGGCATCGGCTCCACGCGCCGCGCTCGGGTCAAGATGGGCTGGTTCACCACCGAGAACGACGCCGTCGTCACAGCCTACGAGCCACCGCGTCTGGGGGTCATGAAGGGGACGTCGCCGAACGTCCCCTTCGAGGCGAAACTCACATTTGAGCCGGTCGCGGGCGGGACGCGGGTGGAAGCCAGGATCGAGATGTTCCTGCGCGGCCCTGCGAGGCTGTTCGATGGCATGTTCATGCGCTGGTACGGGAAGAGCTGGGACCAGGGGCTAGTCAAGCTCAAGGCAATGATGGAGGCTGGCGAGCTCTAACGGTCGCTATCATCGGGACCGATGGCTGAGCCGACCACCAAGCCCGCGCCGAAGCGCCGAAGCCGCAACCCCGCAACGGCTGCCGAGGCGCCCGCGGCAGCGTCCGCCGTCGATGGCGACCTGCCGCGCGGCAGGACCCCTCCCCTCGAAGAGGCGGCTGCCGACGAGCTGTTCCGCCGCGGCGTGGCGCTCTTCAACGGGGTTCGCTACTGGCACGCGCACGAGGCCTGGGAGGACCTCTGGCGGGCGGCGCCCGAGGATGAGCGCGACTTCTACCAGGGGCTGATCCAGCTTGCTGCCGGCCTGCTCCACCTCGAGCGCCGCAACCCGCGCGGCGCTCGCAACCTGCTGTCCTCGGGGATCGCGCGGCTGCGCAAGTACCAACCCACCCATCGGGGCATCTTCGTCAACGAGCTGGTCGGCCGGGGCGAGCGAATCCTGGAGGACCTGGAGTCGGGCTTCCTGCCCTACCTGATCCCGCCGGTCATCCGCTTCGTCGAACTTGACCAGTCCGACTTCGATCGATGAGCGACTCCCGCGTGGAGCACGACTCGATGGGTGAGGTCCAGGTTCCGGCAGGCGCCAAATGGGGCGCTACCACCCAGCGGGCGATCGAGAACTTCCCGGTCTCCGGCCTGCGCCTGAACCGCGCGCATATCGAGGCGCTGGCGCGCATCAAGGCGGCTGCGGCCACCGTGAACGGGGAGCTTGGCGTCATCGACGTGGAGGTGGCCGCGGCCATCCGCTCGGCCGCCGAGGAGGTGGCGCGCGGCGACTGGGACGACCAGTTCCCGATCGACATCTTCCAGACCGGCTCCGGCACCAGCAGCAACATGAACGCCAATGAGGTGATCGCCACGCTGGCGACGGGGCGCCTCGGCCGGCCGGTGCACCCCAACGACCACGTCAACGCCAGCCAGTCGAGCAACGACGTCTTTCCGTCGTCGATCCACGTCGCGGCCACCTCGGGGGTCGTCCATCAGCTGATCCCGGCCCTCGACCACCTGGCCGCCGCGCTGGAGCGCAAACGCGACGAGTTCGCGACGGTCGTGAAGTCAGGACGCACCCACCTCATGGACGCCACCCCGGTGACGCTGGGCCAGGAGTTCGGGGGGTATGCGGCGCAGATGCGACACGGGATCGAGCGGCTGCAGGCCACGCTGCCACGCCTGGCCGAGCTGCCGCTGGGGGGCACGGCGGTCGGGACCGGCATCAACATGCCGCCCGGCTTTGCGACTCGGGTGATTGCCGACGTCGCGGCGCAGACCGGCCTGCCGCTCACCGAGGCGCGCGACCATTTCGAGGCCCAGGGCGCGCGCGACGGGCTGGTGGAGGCATCGGGCCAGCTGCGCACGATCGCGGTCGGCCTCTACAAGATCAGCAACGACCTGCGCTGGATGGGGTCCGGGCCGCGCACCGGGCTGACCGAGATCAACCTGCCCGACCTCCAGCCCGGCTCCTCGATCATGCCGGGCAAGGTGAACCCCGTGATCCCCGAGGCGCTGTGCATGGTCTGCGCGGAGGTGATCGGCAACGATGCGACCATCGCCTTCGGCGGTGCGGCCGGCAACTTCGAGCTGAACGTCATGCTGCCCATCCTGGCGCACAACATCCTGGAGTCGATCCGGCTGCTGGCCAGCATGAGCCGCCTCTTTGCGGACCGATGCGTCGACGGCATCACCGCCAACGCGGAGCGCACCCGCCAGGATGCGGAGAGCTCCCCCTCGCTCGCCACGCCGCTCAACCGCTTCATCGGTTACGACGAAGCGGCGAAGGTCGCCAAGCAGGCGCTGGAGGAAGGCAAGACGATCCGGCAGGTGGTCCTGGAGCGCGGCTACGTCGAAGACGGAAAGATCACGCGCGAGCGGCTCGACGAGATCCTCGACGTCCTGTCCATGACGCGGCCGCCGGCGGAGTAGGCGCGACGACGCCGGCCCGTTGCCGGACCGGCGCCACCGCACATCCCGGCCTGGCGGGTGTTGCCAGTGCATTTCGTCAGGAGAGCGACGCGACCCTTGTCGGTCGGCGGATGCCCTTGAGCCTCTCCTCGCGTGCCGGTGCGTGCGGCACGGCGGTCGTGGCGGCTGCGAGGGTCGCTTCGCTGACGACGATCTCGTCGGCTCCCGCCAGCGATGCGATGCGGGCGGCAGCGTGAACTCCCGCTCCACCGTAGCCGGCGCGGGAGCGCATCGTCGACGCGGTGTGGAGGCCGATGCGCAGGCTCGGCGCGAACCCGTGCTGCTTGCGGTGGCTGCGCATTGTCTCGCGGATCGCGAGCGCGCAGTCGATGGCGCGATCGGCGCTGGCGAAGGCGATGAAGAAGCCGTCACCGGCGTGGTCCACTTCCTCGCCGCCATGGTCGCGGGCGAGGGAGCGAATGGTGTTGTCATGCCAGCTGCGCAGGCCCTCCCACGCCTCGTCGCCGATCGCCTCGATCAGGTCCGTGGAACGCACGATGTCGGTGAACAGCAACGTGCGCGTTACCTGCCGCCGTGGGCCGGCATCAGCATCGGCCGAGCCGAGCTCGGAAAGCAGGGCCGTGGCGCGCGCCCCATCGGGTTCGGCGCGCAGCCGCACGAAGACCTCACGCGCCGCTCCTGCCTCCAACCGCGCGCCATCCCGGCTCCCGGCCATGGTCAGAGCCTCGGCCAGCCAGAGCCGAGCGCGAGCGGACTCGTA
>DASQFY010000096.1:0-11574 GCA_035632895.1 Candidatus Dormiibacterota bacterium | reverse complement strand
GTCGCAACCTGCCGGCCGGATCGGTGGGCGCGTTCAGCCAGCCATCGGTTGCGAAGACGCTGCGCTCCGGGGTGTTGGCGGCGATCCAGTTGGCGGCCTCGATGCTCCGCCAGTCCATCACCTGCTCGCGGTTCAGCGCCGTCCAGCCGGCGACCAGGAACGGCGACGGCACGCTGAGAGCCAGGACGAGCGCCACGGCGGGCAGCGGCCAGCGCCGGATGAGCCAGGCGGCGAGCAGTGCGACCGCGATCCACGTGGCCTGGAAGTACTTGTTCATGTCGAAGGAGATTTCGCTCAGCTGGACGAGGTTGGGGATGGCGAAGAGCGCGAGCGCCCAGGCCCCCAGGAAGAGTCTCCACGGGGTGCGGGTCACAATCAATGCGGCGATCGCCAATAGGAACGGCACACCGAGGTTGGTCAGGTAGAAGAAGACGACCGCCAGCGCAGCATTGTTGAACGGCCCCCACTCGCCCTCGGAGAATGGCGCCGATTCCCAGCCGAGCCGGAAGTGGAGCGACCCGGACCCTGCGGCCTGGAGGAGTGGCGGTACCACGAACGGGACAGCCAGCAGGAAGGGGGCAAGGAACAGCGTGGCATTCCGCGGGGCGCGACGGTCGACCAGGCGTCCGCCGAGCAGGACGTAGATGAGCGCCAAGAGCAGGAAGGCAGGGAAGAAGAAGAAATGGAACGGCGCGAGCAACGCGCCGAGCCCTCCTGCCAGGGCGATCAGCCGCGGACGATCCCGCCACCCGGCCTGGCGGGCGCGCGCGGTGGGCAAAGCGGCGACGAGCAGCAGGACGGCACCGACCAGGATCGGCAGGCCCGCGGTGGTGGCCCGATGGACGAGCAGGCCGGTTCCCATCACCGAAGGGATCCGAAAGTAGGGCCACGTCGACGCACCCTGGATGTCGTACCAGAAGTTGTCGTAGGTCTGCCTGGTTACCAGGCTGATCGGGTCGCCGTGGCCGGCTGCCAGGTCGCCGACGAAGCGGATCCAGCCGAAGCCGCCGCCCAGAATCACGAGCACGGCGGCCAGGATCGCGGCGCGGCGCGCGCCCTTGCCACGCAGCAGGAGGCGGGCCAGGCCGTGGACCAGCAGTGCCAGCGCGCCCGACAGGATCGCCGACGAGACCACGAAGGCAGGGATCGCAAAGAGGCCGGCCGCTTCGGCCGCTATGGCAGCGTGGAAGTCCGCGAACCAGTGGTAGACAAGGGGCGCGCCCGCGAAGTACGGAACCTGTGGCGGGAAGTTCCCCGCATTCAGTGACTGCGCGATCGACAGGTGAACACCGAGATCGCTCCAGTTCGAGCCGCCGGCCGCGATCCCGTTGGCGGTTGGCCGCCACAGGCCGGAATCGAGCACCAGCCCCACGAATGCGGTGGCCAGCCCGGCGAACGCGAACGCGACGCGTTCCCGCCGCACGGCCTGCACTGCGCTGCGCAGCTGAGCGGCGAGCGCTGCCGGGCCACCGCGCCAGACGGCCAGCGGGATCGGTAGCGCCAGGATCGCGGCGGCGGCGAAGATCGTTCCGCGGCCGTAGCCGCCGGCGGCGATCGACAGCCAGTAAACGAGGTGGGCCGAGATCGCCACCGACAGGACGATCGCCAGGCCGAACCGGCCGGTCGACCCGATCCGGGGCCGCGCCCAGGCGACGACCGCCCAGCCCGGCACAACGAAGAGCAGCGGCCAGACGACGATCACCGCCAGCCCTGGCACCACCCATGCCGCGCCGAGCAGCGCGGCCAGGGCTCCGGCGGCGGCGAGGCCAGCCACGAGCGCGGAGGGGCGGAAGGGACTCATCGGGCCCGGATCATAGCCGAGCCTCGGCGGGGGTCAGGTGCCGTTCAGCCGCGAGGGCTCGACGTCGCCAGGCGGGGCAGCGGCTGACGCGGATCGAGCAGCGCCACGATACGCTCGACCTGGGCCTCCGTGAGCGTGTCATCGCGGCCGATCCTGCTCGCCAGCCGCTCAACCTGGTTGTGCACGTGGATCCCGGGTCGCTGGTCCGGCTCCCAATCGATCTCGGCGCCCGCCGAGGCGACCAGGCAGGCCTCGACGCCGGCGGGCAGGGTCGCGCGCTCCAGGAACAGCTCGAGCCGGTGCCCGGCAAGGCGAGCATCGGTGATCGGCTGGGCGTCCCACGGGATCCAGGACTCGGTCGACCGGTTCCGGCGATACCAGTGACCGTTGCGCTTCCGAAACCTGCCGCGGAGGTGCGCGAGGGTCAGCGACCAGGTGCCGCCCGGGCCGACCACCACCGCGTCGACCGCGGGCATGCCGCCAGGCGCGATATGGGCGAAGTAGTGGTAGCCGTCGTCCAGACGCGAGGCGAGCGTCGATGCCAGGCGGTCATCGGTGAGGCCCGGGATCGCGAGGCGTCGAGAGCGCGAGCTGGGCTGGTGCAGGATCATGGCAGCGAGAATTCGTGGTACGGAGGGATTACGTAGAGTCGAGAGTCTACCCCGGCAGGTTTCGGGCGCCTAGGGGTAGGATGCGGACCGTGGATCAAGGAGACGTGAACCCCGACTCTGCGCCAGCCCCCGCGGAGCCGGGGCGTGAGCTCGAGCAGGCGGTCCGGACCCTGCTGTCCGAGATCGGCGAGGACCCGAAGCGCGATGGGCTGGTCGCCACGCCGCAGCGCGTGCGTCGCATGTACGCCGAGCTCACCGCGGGCTATCACACGGATCCGGCGGAGCTCCTCGACGGAGCCTCCTTCGAGGTCGACTACGACGAGATGGTGGTGGTCCGCGACATCGAGTTCTACTCGTTGTGCGAGCATCACCTGCTGCCGTTCTACGGCCGCGCCCACGTCGGCTACCTGCCGCGCGGCCGGGTCATCGGTCTGTCGAAGATCCCGCGCATCGTGGACATGTACGCGCATCGGTTGCAGGTGCAGGAGCGCATGACCCAGCAGGTGGCCGACCTGCTCATGGAACGCCTGGAGCCGAAGGGGGTCGGCTGCGTGATCGAGGCGACGCACCTGTGCACCATGATGCGCGGCGTCCGGAAGCAACACGCCACCATGGTGACCAGTGCCATGCTTGGCACCTTCCGCCGGGATGCGCGCACCCGCGCCGAGTTCCTGACCTTCATCGGGCGATCGTCCGAATAGACCGATGCCGTACGCACCCCTCCTATCTGAAGCGGAGATCGCCGAAGGGCTCGCCGCCCTGCCGGACTGGCGCCGCGAGGGCGAGTCGATCGTGCGGACGGTGCGGTCCGCCACCTTCCTCGAGGCAATTGCGCTCGTCAACCGCGTGGCCGAGGCCGCCGAGGCGGCCGATCATCACCCCGACATCCTGATCAACTGGCGGCGGGTGACATTCACGCTGACGACCCACGCTTCCAAGGGCCTGTCCGCCAAGGACCTGGCCATGGCCGCCACCATCGACTCTCTCGGCGGGTAATGATGTTTCGCGAGGCGTTCCCGATCATCTACACCGATGACGTCGACAGCCTGGTGACGTTCTATGTCGACGCCTTCGGGTTCGAGCTCGGCATGCACTGGCCAGCGGAAGGCCCGATGGAGTACGCCTTCCTGCGCCTCTCCCCGCTCGGCATCGGGATCGGCCGGTACCCCAGGGATGCCGTCACCGCCGAGGCTCCGCCCAACGGCAAGGCCCAATTCGAGCTGTGGGTCTATGCGGACGACGTGGACGCCGCGGTCGAGCGGGTCTGCGCTTGCGGCGCGACATTGCTCGAGCCCGCAGCCGACCAGCCATGGGGCGAGCGCGTGGCCTTCGTGGCCGATCCGGACGGCCACCCGATCCACATCGGCGCAGCCTTGGCTCCCGAGGGAGGATCGGATGCGGCCACCGGCTAGAATCGGGCCCGCATGAGCCAGCTCGATGCCGACCGCGCGACGCCGATCCGCGTCCTGATCGCGAAGCCCGGCCTCGACGGCCACGACCGCGGCGCGAAGGTGCTCGCCCGCGGACTGCGCGACGAGGGGTTCGAGGTGATCTACACCGGCCTGCGGCAGACGCCGGAGATGGTCGCCGACGCCGCCCAGCAGGAGGACGTCGACGTGGTCGGCCTGTCGATCCTGTCCGGTGCGCACATGACGCTGCTGCCCCGCATCGCTCAGCTCGTGCGCGAGCGCGGCATGGACGACGTGCTGATCGCGGCCGGCGGCATCATTCCCGATGCCGACATTGCCAAGCTCAAGGAGGCCGGGATCGCCGAGATCTTCGGTCCCGGCACGAGCATCGGGCAGGTCGCGCGCTACTTCCGCGAGCACGCGCGCCGGCGCGGCTGATCGGCGGGTGGCCGACCTCGACGAGCTGCTGCGCGGCGTCATCGCCGGCGAGCGCGGACCCCTGGCTCGGCTGCTGACCGCCATCGAGAGCGACGCGCCGGGCATGCGCGAGCAGCTGCCCGGCGTCTTCCGAGCCGGCCGCGGGGCGCACCTGGTGGGCATCACCGGACCGCCCGGCAGCGGCAAGTCAACGCTAGTCAGCGCGCTGACCGCCGAGTGGCGTCGCCGTGGGAAGCGGGTCGGGATCCTGGCGGTGGATCCCAGCTCGCCGTACACCGGTGGGGCGATCATGGGCGACCGGATCCGGATGATGGACCATGCCGGCGATCCCGATGTCTTCGTGCGCTCGATGGCCTCGCGCGGCGAGCTCGGCGGCCTGGCCGCCACTACCTGGATCGCCGCCGCCGCGCTCGATGCGGCCGGCTTCGATCCGGTGCTGGTCGAGACGGTGGGCGCCGGCCAGAGCGAGGTTGAGGTCGCGCGCCTGGCCGAGACCACGGTGGTGGTCGAGGTGCCCGAGATGGGGGACGAGGTGCAGGCCATCAAGGCCGGGCTGCTCGAGGTCGCCGACGTCCTGGTCGTGAACAAGGGGGATCGGCCTGGCGCCGACCGCGCGGCGCGCCAGCTGCGCGCGATGCTGTCGACCGCCGGCGGACGGGTGGCGCGCAAGCCGCCACCCGTGATGATGACCACTGCCACGACCGGCGACGGGGTCGCCGCAGTGACCGATGCGATCGATGCCCACCGGTCCGTCGCCCGCGAGCCGGCGCAGGCGCGCGACCGTGCGCGCGGACAGCTGCGCCGCGCCCTGGGCGACGCGGCCATCCGCCGCGCCACGGACAACACGGAATGGGATGCGCTGGTCGAGGCCGTGGCCGAGCGCCGGATCGACCCGCTGTCCGCCGCCGAGCGGCTGATGGGATGACCGGCGGCGCCTCACCGGCTCTTGTCCGCACCGCGGCTCCGGGAGACGAGCCATTCCTGTGGCGCATGGCTTTCAGATCGTCGGAGGCGACGCGGGACATCCGACCATGCTCCTGCGGCTGGTACGCTTCCCGGCCATGAGCATCGAACGGGTCTACGTCGTTGGCGCGGGCCTGATGGGGCACGGCATCGCCCAGGTCAGCGCAGCGGCCGGCAAGTCGGTGACGCTCACCGACCGGACCCAGGAGCTGGCCGATAAGGGGAAGGCGCGGATCGCCGGCAACCTGGCGCGCCAGGTCGAGAAGGGAAAGCTGGCGCAGGCCAGCGCCGATGAGATTGTCGGACGGATCGCCACCGCAATCGGCACCGACGGGGCACCCGGCCACGACATCGTCATCGAGGCGGTGTTCGAGGACGAGGCCCTGAAGCGTGAGACATGGGCGCAGATCACCGCAGCCGCCGATCCCGACACGATCTTCGGCACCAACACCAGCAGCATCAGCATCGCCAGCCTGGCGGCAGCGACCGACCGACCGACGAAGTTCATCGGCCTCCACTTCTTCTCACCCGTCCCGGTGATGGGCCTGATCGAGATCATTCGCGGGCTGGAGACCGATGACGCCACCTACGCCACCAGCCGGGCGTTTGCAGAGGAGCTGGGCAAGATGGTGATCGAGTCGAAGGACAGGCCCGGCTTCCTGGTGAATCGGATACTGGGCCCGTTCATCAACGAGGCGGTCTTCGTCCTGATGGAGTCGACCGGCACGGCGGAGGACATCGACACCGGGGCGCGGCTCGGGCTCAACCATCCGATGGGCCCCCTGGAGCTGTCCGACTTCGTGGGCAACGACGTGATGCTCGGGGTGATGGATGTCCTCTACCGCGGCCTCGGCGACCCGAAGTTTCAGGCCGCGCCGCTGCTGCGCAAAATGGTCACGGCCGGCCAGCTGGGCCGAAAGACGGGGCGTGGCTTCTACCATTACGACGAGAAGGGCAACAAGATCGCCTGATGGGCACCGCCACAGCCGTCCAGCGGCCTGACCCATTCGCGCTGACCGAGGAGGAGCGGGTCGTCCGCGACACCGCAGCCCAGTTCGCCCATCGTGAGCTGGCGCCCACGGTCGGGCAGCGCGACGAGGAGGAACGTTACGACCGTCGCCTGTTCACCCGGATGGGCGAGCTGGGTCTGACCGGCCTGCCCTACCCCGAGCAGTACGGCGGGGCAGGGATGTCGACCTTCGCCTGGATCCTGGCCTGCGAGGAGATCGCCGCCGCGGACATGGGCATGGCGGTCAGCCTGTCGGTGCACATCCTCGCCCAGCTGCCAATCCTTGCCTTCGGGACCGATGCGCAGAAGGAGCGCTTCCTGCCGCCGATGACCTCGGGCCGGCACCTCGGCGCTTTCGCACTGACCGAACCGGGGGCCGGCTCGGACGCCGCCGCCCTCGCCCTGCGCGCGGAACGGACCGACGAGGGGTATGCCCTGACCGGCACCAAGGTGTGGATCACGAACGGCGCCGATGCCGAGGTGATCGTCGTCTTCGCCACCGTGGACCGTTCGCTCGGGCGTGACGGCATCATCGCCTTCGTGGTCGAGGGCAACACACCTGGCTTCCGCGTCGGTAGCCACGAGCGGAAGATGGGGATCCGCGACTCGGCCTCCTCCGAGCTCATCTTCGACAGCGCACGCGTCCCGCTCGAGAACCGTCTCGGCGACGAAGGGCAGGGCCTGAAGGTGGCGCTGAGCGCGCTGGGCGCCGGCCGGATCAGCATCGCCGCCGCCTGCGTTGGCCTGGCGCGTGCCGCTCTCGGGCATGCCGCGCGTTACGCCACGCAGCGCAACCAGTTCGGCCGCCCGATTGCCGACCAGGAGATGATCCAGGCCATGCTGGCCGACGCGGCGGTCTCGGTCGAGGCGGCCCGCCTGCTCACCTGGCGCGCGGCCCGGCTGCGGGATGCCGGGCAGCCCATCAACGCGGCGAGCAGCATGGCCAAGATGTATGCGTCCGACACCGCCATGCGGGTGGCAACCGACGCAGTACAGATCTACGGTGGCGCCGGGTACAGCCGCGACAACCCGGTCGAGCGGTTCATGCGAGACGCGAAGGGCGCACAGATCTACGAAGGGACGAACCAGATCCATCGGCTCGTGATCGCCCAGCAGTTGATCGATGAGGTGCGACGCAGCGGCGGTTGACACCATCCACCAGGGAGGCCTTTTTCCGTGACCACCAGCGCCGAGCCCGAACTGCACGTCGACGACACGTCGGTCGACGTGGCGCCGCGTCGACAAGCACAGGTCGCCTCAGTCGAGGCACTCGTCGTTGACGGAGAGCGCGCTGCCAACCTGCTGGACCTGATCCATCGCTCGGTGGATCGCAACGCGGATCGCCCCGCGCTGCGCTGGAAGCTGCCGCGCTCACGCCGGCATACCGGCGGCGAGGCGGAGACGGATGAGCAGGCGACCTGGCGCGAGATGACGTATCGGGAGGCGTGGGACTGGATCCGGGGCGTCTCGCTCGGCCTCCAGACCCTGGGCGTCAAGTCCGGCGATCGCATCTGCATCGTCAGCCGTACCCGGCCCGCCTGGCTGGTGGCCGACCTGGCCGGAATGGCGCTCGGGGCTGTCACCTGCCCGATCTACCCCAGCTCGGAGGCGAACCAGGCGGCCTTCATCATCAATAACGTCGGCGCCACCCTGATCGTGGTCGAGAACGCCCAGCAGGCGGCGAAGATCGAGTCGATCCGCGCCCAGTGCCCGACCCTCGAGAAGATCGTCGTCATCGACGAGCGCGGCACGCTCCCGGAGGGAGCGATCACCTTCGACGACGTGCTCGAGCTGGCACCGTCGGATGCCGATCATCGCCGTCTGTGGGACGAGGGCTGGCGCGCCATCACGCGCGACAACCTGGCGACGATCATCCACACCTCGGGCACTACCGCCAACCCGAAGGGCGCGATGCTGACCCACGGCAACCTGGTCTTCAACTACGAGGCGGTTATCCAGGTCGTCGACTTCTACGAGACCGATATCTTCCTGTCGTGGCTCCCGCTGAGCCACATCTACGAGCGCGTGGCCGGTATGGTCGTGCCGCTGGGTCGCGGCTCCCTGATCGCCTACGCCGAGCCGCTCATCGAGCGGCTGCCGATCAACATGGCCGAGGTCCGTCCGACGGTGATGGTCGCCGTCCCGCGCCTCTACGAGCGGGTCTATTCCCGCGTCCTGTCGACGATCGAGTCGGGCTCGCACCTCAAGCAGCGCATCTTCTGGTGGGCGGCCGGACTGGGCAGGCAGAAGTACGCCAACCACCTCGCCGGTCGCGGGGACTCGCTCTGGCTGGCTGCCCAGCTGAAGGTCGCCGACCTGCTCGTCTTCGGCAAGATTCGCGCGCGCACCGGTGGGCGGGTTCGCTACTTCGTCTCCGGCTCGGCACCGCTGGCGCGAGAGATCGGCGAGTTCTTCTTCGGCATGGGCATGCTGGTGCTCGAGGGCTACGGGCTGACCGAGACGAGCCCCTTCGTGTCGATCAACCGACCCGGCGACTTCGTCTTCGGCACTGTCGGCAAGCCGGCGCCCGACACGGAGGTACGGATCGACGCGGGCACCGGCGAGATCCTGGTGCGCGGTCCGCAGGTGATGCGCGGCTACCTCAACGATTCCGCCGAGACGGCCAGGGCGATCGATCCCGATGGCTGGTTCCACACCGGTGACATCGGCGAGCTGGACGACATCGGGAGGATCCGGATCACCGATCGGCTCAAGAACATCATCGTGCTGGCGAACGGCAAGAACGTGAGCCCGGCACCGATGGAGGCCGCGCTGTCGAGCTCGAAGTACATCGGTCAGGCGGTCATCCTGGGGGACCTCGAGCCGTACACCGGCGCCTTGATCGCCCCCGACTTCGACGAGCTGAGCACCTGGGCCGCGGCGAACGGCCTGGCGGAGATGCCGCCCGAAAAGCTGATCGAGGAGCGCTCGGTCCAGAAGCTGATCGACGGCGAGGTGAAGGCCAAGCTCGACGGCTTCGCCATCTTCGAGCGGCCGCGCCGCGTGGCACTGCTGCCACGCCTGCTCACCGAGGAGGAGGGCGAGCTCACGCCTTCGATGAAGGTGAAGGTGCGGATCGTCAAGGAGAAGTGGGCGTCCAAGGTCGCCGAGCTCTTCGAGGGCGAGTCAAAGGACTAGGCCGATACGCCGCCGCCTTATCGCCACCAGCGATATGAGGGCGCCGGAACGGCCCGTCGTGCGTCGTTCGATCGTCGGTGGCGATGAGGCGGCTCAGGAATGAGCATTCCGGTGCTGGTTGATCGCCACCGGCGATAGCGGCGATCGACCGCTGACCCTCCGCGAGGCACTTCGGCCAGCGGCGAAGTACCATCGCGGCGTGAGCGACGTGTACATCCTCTCCGCCGCACGAACGCCGATCGGCAAGTTCCTCGGCGGCCTGTCCACGGTCCCGGCCACCGAGCTGGGCGCGGTCGCCATTCGCGCGGCGGTCGAGCGGGCAGGGGTCGCGCCGGAGCGGATCGACGAGGCGATCATGGGCCAGGTCATCCAGGCGGGCGCCGGTCAGGCGCCAGCCCGTCAGGCCGCGCTCAAGGCGGGGCTTCCGGAAGGCGTGAGCGCCACCACCATCAACAAGGTCTGCGGCTCCGGCCTGAAGGCGGTGATGCTCGGCGCCGCGTCCATCCGCGCCGGCGACGCCGACGTGATCGTGGCCGGCGGCATGGAGAGCATGAACCTGGGCCCCTACCTGCTGCCCGGGGCTCGGGCGGGGTATCGGCTCGGCAATGCCACTCTCGTCGACGCCACCGTCCACGACGGCCTGTGGTGCGCGATCTGCGACGTGCACATGGGGGTCCACGCCGAGCGGGTCGCCGCCAAGCACGAGGTGAGCCGAGAGGCGCAGGACGAGTTCGCGCTGCGCTCGCATCAGCGCGCCCTGGCCGCGATCGAGGCGGGACGCTTTCGCGAGGAGATCGTCGCGGTCGAGGTTGCCGGTAAGAAGGGCCCCACCACGATCGATACCGACGAAAACCCCCGCGCCGACACCTCCCTCGAGGCGCTCGGCAAGCTCAAGCCAGCCTTCCAGGCCGATGACGGCACCGTCACCGCCGGCAACGCCCCCGGCATCACCGATGGCGCCGCCGCGCTGGTGCTCGCCTCCGAGGAGGCCGTGGAGCGCGACGGCCTCCGGCCGATGGCTCGAATCACCGGCTACGCACAGGCCGATGTCGCCCCCGAATGGCTGTTCGAGGCGCCAATCTACGGCGTGCGGCGCCTGCTGGAGCGGATCGGCGCCAAGCTTGACGACTTCGAGCTGATCGAGATCAATGAGGCGTTCGCGGCCCAGGTGCTGGCCGATGGGAATGAGCTCGGCTTCGACTGGGATCGAGTCAACGTCAACGGGGGAGCGATCGCGCTCGGCCACCCCATCGGTGCATCAGGTGCGCGCGTCCTGACGACCTTGCTCTACGAGCTGCGCCGGCGCGGCGGAGGCAAAGGCCTGGCCACCCTTTGCCTGGGTGGCGGGGGAGCGGTGGCGATGGCGGTGGAGACCGTCTAGCCCGCGATCCACTGCTGATGGTGGTATGGACCACTCGGGAGCCCAGCGCGCCGTCGTCGGATCGTGTTGCGTTAGAATCGGCAACCGTCCGTGATTCGGCCAGCCTCCGCCGAGTGGGCGTGCAGAGGCGCCGCGCGGCTGGGATCTGGAGGTACGCGAGAACCCCCATGGTTAGCTCGAATCCGGTCGCCGAGGCGCCGAACATCTGGGGTGTCGCCCAGTCCCAGTTCGACCACGCCGCCGAGCAGCTCGACCTTGACCCTGGCCTGCGCCGTGTGCTGCGCGAGCCGAAGCGGGAGCTCACCGTCAACTTCCCGGTCACCATGGACGACGGGCACGTGGAGGTCTTCACCGGCTACCGCGTCCAGCACAACCTCTCGCGCGGACCGGCCAAGGGCGGGATCCGCTATCACCAGGACGTGACCCTCGACGAGGTGCGCGCCCTGGCGATGTGGATGACCTGGAAGTGCGCCGTCGTGAACATCCCGTACGGCGGCGGCAAGGGCGGCGTGATCGTCGACCCCAAGAAGCTGTCGATCCGCGACGTGGAGGGCCTGACGCGCCGCTTCACGACCGAGATCAGCCCGCTCATCGGGCCCGACCGCGACATCCCCGCGCCCGACGTCGCCACGAACGCGCAGACGATGGCGTGGATGATGGACGCGTACGGCTCCCGGCATGGCTACACGCCCGCGATCGTCACCGGGAAGCCCGTCGAGCTGGGCGGCTCGCTCGGCCGCGAGTCGGCCACGGGGCGCGGTGCGGTTTACGCGCTCGAGCAGGCGGCGGCGGACCGTCGCTGGGAGCCGCACAAGACCACGGTC